>JAFWUA010000158.1 GCA_017518785.1 Neisseriaceae bacterium | reverse complement strand
CTTTTACCTATTCAATCGCTAACGGCATTGCAATGGGTTTTATTTCGTATGCAGCAGTCAAAGCACTATGTGGCAAAGCACGCGAAGTATCAATAATGGTATGGATAGTATCGATTTTATGGGTGGCTAAATTCTGGTTTTTTGGTGGCTAAAATGGTATGGTGGGTCTTCAACCCACCGTAACAGCAGAATATTTTTCATAAACATTTGAAAAACTTGCATCTGTGGGGGGGCTTCGTTGTGCGTTGCTTGAAGTCTCGCCTAACTTATTGTTATAAATTTTATTTTTTACTACTACAACTTTGAACTCATCTCGCATTTGCCAGTTTTGCATAGGTTTCTGAAATATCTTAACAAAGTTTTAGGCTATTTTTGTAAAATAAAAGAGCTTATAAATCAATTTTATATGTAAATATATTAAAAAGGTATTGCATTTATTCTAAATGAATATGTATAATGTGCATCTTTCAAAACCTAGCCCAGGTGGCGAAATTGGTAGACGCAGGGGACTCAAAATCCCCCGCCGCAAGGTGTGTCGGTTCGAGTCCGACCCTGGGCACCAACAAAAAACAACGGCTGATTAAGCCGTTTTTTATTGCTTTTTTATTTAAAAAATTTTCCGGCAGATTGAAACCTTTGCAAAACCTACTTTTTCTCAATTCATTATTCGTAAACGTTAGTAAAGAATATTTTTATTTAACAAATAATTATATTGTTCATTTTTCTACTGCCAATTTAAAACCTTTGCAAAATCAGTCATTCTGAATTTTCCGCAGGAAAACAAATAATCTTAACTTATTGTTTTTATAAAATATTCTTCGCTTGTGCTTAGAATGACGAGTTTTGCAAAGATTTCGAACTATAAGAGACTCCTGCAAAAGCCGATTTTTTCATTACTCGTCATTTTGAGCAAAGAAAAAAATATTTACAAAACAATAAATTATACTCTTCGTTTCATTGTGTGAAATTCAGAATGATTGGTTAGCAGGAGTCTCTATAAAATATAAAAATATGGTTTTGCAAAAGTTTCAATTTACGAATGACGAGTTTTGCAAAGGTTTCGGTCTTTCTATTGTTATGTCTTCGTTTTTTGTGCTACCACTTCGAGATGTACTCACATCTACCAGTTTTGCAGAGGTTTCTTCTTTAATAATTAAAAGCAATATCCACTGCTTCTGCTACATTGCTTACCCCATATAGCTTGATTTTGGAAAAGTCTTTAAGATTTTTGGGTAGATTTGCTACTGGTATGATGGCATTTTTGAAGCCTAATTTTTCTGCTTCTTTGAGTCTTTCCTGTCCGCGTGCTACTGGACGCACTTCTCCTGATAGACCTACTTCTCCGAAAACAATTGATTTTTCCGGCAGTGTTCGATTGCGAAATGCACTAACCATTGCTAATAACACTGCTAAATCGGTTGCAGGTTCTAAAATTTTCACTCCACCTACCGCATTAAGAAATACATCTTGGTCAAAGCAAACAATACCTGCATGACGAAATAATACTGCTAAAAGCATGGATAAACGGTTTTGGTCCAATCCAACGGTTAAACGTTTAGGAGTAAAACCATGTGCATCGGTTACCAATGCCTGAATTTCAACTAAAATAGGTCGTGTACCCTCTTGGGTTACCATCACGCAAGAGCCTGCCACATCATCACGATAACCAGATAGAAAAATCGCCGAAGGATTGGCAACTCCTTTTAATCCTTTATCGGTCATGGCAAAAACGCCTAATTCATTGGCAGCACCGAAACGATTTTTAATTGCACGAATCATGCGATAGTTAGAATGACTATCTCCCTCAAAATATAAAACCGTATCAACAATATGTTCCAAAACACGAGGTCCTGCGATTGCACCATCTTTGGTAACATGTCCTACCAAAATAATGGTAATGCCAGATTGTTTAGCAATACGAGTCAATTGGGCAGCACATTCTCTGACCTGTGAAACTGAACCTGGTGCAGAATTTATTTCTTCTGCATAAATGGTTTGTATGGAATCGATTACAGCAACTGCTGGTTTTTCATTTTTTAAGGTTTGGATAATTGCATTAAGACGAATTTCCGGTAGAAGTTTTACGCCTTCTACTGCTAATTCTAAACGTTGGGCACGCAATGCCACTTGTGATGCTGATTCTTCGCCAGATACATAAAGTACGCTTGCTTTATTTTGAGACATGCGAGCAAGTATTTGCAGTAATAGGGTTGATTTTCCTATACCAGGGTCTCCCCCTAATAATACAACTGCACCTGCTACTAATCCTCCACCCAATACGCGGTCTAATTCACTCATGGAACAAGAAATACGTGGTGTCTCCTCTGCACTAACGGAAGATAGTTCTTGAACCTTTGCACTTTGTCCTGTCCAAGATTGAAAGCGATTATCCGCAGAGCTTTCCGGCAGACTTTCAACAAGAGTATTCCATTGACCACAATTAGGACATTTGCCTTGCCATTGCAAGCTTACGCCACCGCATTCTGTGCATTGATATTGAGTTTTTATTTTTGCCATGTTGTTTGTTTTTACATTTTCAATAGATCGCTAATTTAAGTTTAAAACACCTGCACAATTTTAAATTTAGTCAATTAAATATGGTTTAATGCAGTTGTCTTGATAATCAGCAACAGCACGTACAATGGCTTGCTGCATGTTGTATCGGTTTTGAAAGTTATTCACCCATGCCTCATCTTCTTCATCTGGAATTACGCCAATTTCTAATAACACTGCCGGAACTTTTGTTAAACGCAATACTGCCAAATTATCATAACGATAAATTCCGTATTCTTTATTTAATAAAGGTCGATTTTCACCTTTAATAGGATCGGCATGATATAAGGCAGGAAGTCTGCCCAAAGGCAAGATTTGTTTAGTTAAATTTTCGGCAAAACAGTATGATGAAAATGGAGAGCCATTTTTATTGGAAATATATGCAGAAAATCCTCTAAATGGTTCAATGGTTCGTTGTGCTGGAAGATTATTGACAACTGTTGGAATTAAATAACGTTCATTGGTAGAGTCGTGATGAATGGAAAGAAATAAATTGGCATTAAGTTGATTAGCAATTCTTGCTCGCTGTTGTAGTGATATGTTTTGTTCAGGAGTGCGAGTTAATACAACTTGATATCCGATTGCTTCTAATTGAGGTTTTAGTTCCGCAACAAAGCGATCATTGTATTCTACTTCGTAAATTCCTCTTACCCCTAATGCTCCGGCAGCATCAGGGGTGTGTCCTGAATCTAATACTAATAAAGGCTCGGCATATAAAAAGTTTATAAACAACACTGCCGGGAAATATAACAAACGTTTAAAGTTCATAAACTTTAACTTTAAATCTTTACCAACTTTGACGAGAAACAGCATTGTGATCGCAAGAACCAGTTTTGCATTCACGTAAGCGGTCGCGTAAGTATTCGGTGCGATCTTTATTTACTTGATAATTGCAATCAACGTTGATAGTGCCAGGTTGGGTTTCGCATTTATTATCGCGGTATTTCATCCAATCACGTTGAGTTTGTTTTAATTTTTCGCTTACAGAAGATGGGATATTTTTTCTTAAATTTTTATAAACATCGTTAAGTTCTTTATCAGATTCAACAAAAAGTTTTGATTTACAATAAGTTCTATCGTAGGAAGTGGTATAGCGTTCGCAACTGTCGTCTGCCATCGCATATGAACCTAATACTAACATCATGAGTATTGGTAATAATTTGTTTTTCATAGTTAACCTTTCGTGTTATAAAAAAAATCTGTTGAAGAGACGTATTTTAACAAATCTCTAAATACATCGGGATTTTTAATAAAAGTTAATTCACCTTCTGTTGGGAAATGGAAATCTAATAAACGCGAAACCCAAAAACGCATTGCAGCAGCACAGTGAGCGGTTTGTAAAGCATTTTTTTCTGCAATAGTTAATTTTCTTATGCTTTCATAACCAGATAACATGGCAGTATAACGTTTATCATCAAGAGTATTAGTTTTATCGCAACGTGCCCAATCGTTTAATGCAATTGCAAGGTCATAGACAAATATGCCGTTGCAAGCGTAATAAAAATCAATAAAACCAGCAACTTCATCGTTATATAACAATACATTGTCGCGAAATAAATCCGCATGAATAACCCCATTAGGCAAATTAGAATCAAGTTGTTGAATGCTATTTATATATTGTTGTAATAATTGATTATCAGTATTTGAAAGTCTGCCGGAAAGCTTTCCGGCAGACTCTTCTAACCATGAAATGCCACGCGTATCGTGCATTTGTTCACCAAAGTCCTTGGTGGCAAGGTGCATTTTGGCTAACATGGCACCGGTTGCATAACATTGTTTTTCATTGGGATTATCAACATCTTTTCCGTTAAGACAGCTAATTAATGAGGCAGGTTTCCCACATAAATTGCCGACATACTCTCCATTTTTTTGTGGTACAGGGGCAGGACATGCAACATTATGTTGATTAAGATGTGCTTTAAGATTCATAAAAAATGGAATTTCATCTTGTTTAAGACTTTCAAATAAAGTCAGCACCAAACGTTTCTTGGTAGTATCGACAAAATAATTGGTATTAGTGATGCCACCTGATATGCCTTGATAGTTTATAAGTTCTCCCAAGTCATAATTTTCCAAAAATGCACTTAATTCATTGCGACTAACCGATGTATACACCGACATGCTTTAATTTCCAATTTAATAAATGTTGAAATTATATAAAAAAATTTAAAAAAAAATAATCTTTCCGGCAGAGTTTATATTTTTTTATTTGTAAGTACATAATCATAATCTTTATAATAAAATTATCATTTGTAAGTATTTTGATTCTTTTAATCGAAATTTTTTATTGAGAGGTATTCAAATGGCAAAGATTTTGATGATTAATGGTTCGCTTAATTCTAATGGATTTAATCAACAATTATTAAATAAAATCATAGAGTTAATTGGTGGTCTTGCCGAAGTTTCTGTTTTGGATTGGAAAAATGTGCCATTTTTTGTGCAAACAGAGGAATTTCCAGCACCTGATGCGGTGGCAAGCGTTAGGCAAAAAGTGCAAGATGCAGACGTTATTTGGTTTGTTACTCCTGAATACAATTATCAAATTCCAGGTGGTTTGAAAAATTTAACCGATTGGTTATCGCGTTCGCTTGATGCTACTAACTCACGTGGAGAAAGTGCTATTCATGGCAAAATTACTACTGTGTCAAGTGCAAGTTCAGACGGAGGCTCGCATGTGCGACCTGTGTTAGAAGATTTGTTGTCATTTATCCGTACGCAAGTAATTAAAGAAAACGCCACAGGCGTTGCCATTAAACCTGCAAATTGGGCAACAGGCGTTTTAGAATTTACTGATGAAGATATTTATAAATTAAATCAACATATTAAAACCGTATTGACAAAATTTGCATAATATCTTGTTAAAAAAGTCTGCCGGAAAGCTGAATAAACTTTTCCGGCAGACTTTTTACTATTAATTATCAACCGTGCAATGCACGTTTATCACTTGCTAATGCTGCTTCATGAATCACTTCTGATAGGGTGGGGTGGGCGTGGATTATGCGAGCTATGTCTTCTCCACTTGCCGAAAATTCCATTGCCACAACTGCTTCGCTGATTAATTCCGACACCATTGGTCCTATCATATGTACGCCCAAGATACGATCGGTTTTATCATCAACCAACATTTTGACAAAACCTTTGGCTTGTCCTAAACCCAAAGCACGACCATTGGCTGCAAAAGTGCTTTGTCCTTTGCGATATTCGATTCCGGCAGACTTTAATTGTTCTTCAGTTTTACCAACCCATGCCATTTCAGGAGTGGTATATACCACTGATGGAATAACATCTAAATTAACATGTGGTTTTTGTCCGGCAATGCGTTCTGCTACTGCCACGCCTTCTTCACTGGCTTTGTGTGCTAACATCGGACCACGTACTACATCACCAATTGCCCAAATATTGGGTAGATTAGTGCGACATTCATCATCTACTTCGATAAAGCCACGTTCATTTTTGGCTAAACCAATTACTTCGGTATTTAAGCCGTCAGTATTAGGAATACGACCGATTGCCACAATTAGTTTATCAAAAGTTTGAGTTTGCGAATTACCATCAGTTGTGAAGGTAACTTCAACATTTTTGCCGTTATTTTTAACCGCATCGATTTTTACGCCTAACAGGATATTCAATCCTTGTTCTTTGGTGAATACCTTGAAAGCTTCGGTAGCTAATTGAGAGTCTGCCATAGGCATAAAGTTTGGTAATGCTTCTAATACAGTTACTTCGCTGCCCAAACGATTCCACACCGAGCCCATTTCCAAGCCAATTACGCCAGAACCAATTAGACATAATTTTTTCGGAATAGCAGTTTGATTAAGAGCACCAACATTATCCAAAACGGTTTTATTATCGACTTCAACGTTTGGCAATGGACGTGGAATTGAACCAGTTGCTACGATTACATGTGTAGCACTAATGGTTTGTTCGCCATTGATATTTAGCAACCATTTGCCATTGTCTTGACCGGCAAAAGCTGCCACGCCATGTATGCTTTCTACTTTGTTCTTCTTAAATAAAAATGCAATGCCAGAGGTGAGTTTATTAACAATGCCATCTTTGCGTTCAATCATTTTTGCAACGTCAATAGTTGGTTTGCCAGCACTAATGCCATGTTCTGATAGTTCATGTTGTATAGTGTGAAAATGTTCAGATGATTGCAATAATGCCTTTGATGGAATACAACCGACATTCAAACAAGTACCACCCAAAGCTGGTGCATCGCCAGCTTTGTTTTTGCCAGCATCAATACATACAGTTTTAAAACCTAATTGTGCAGCACGAATTGCCGCAACATATCCACCAGGACCTCCGCCAATCACAGCGACATCAAACTGATTTGCCATAAAATTTCCTTACCAATAGTTATTTTGACTGTTAAAAGTTAGCCATGATACCACAATCAATCTATGCTTTTTCTTAAACTATCGTATCGAAATGGTTTATTTATCAGGTATTCCGGCAGACTGAAACTTTTGCAAAATCTTTGTTTTTCCATTATCCGTCATTTTGAGTGATAGCGAATAATCTTTATAAAACAATAAGTTAATATTCTTCGTTTCGCTACGCTCAACTCAAGATGCCGAGTTTTGCAAAGGTTTTATACTGTTTTTAATAGGTAAATTAGTCTGCCGGAAAAAGAAATATGTTTATTCAATTTTCTTTTGCAAATTCATATATTGTTGAAATAATTGATTTTGTCGGACGGCTTCTTTTAAATAGTCCGTACAATAAGAATCAGGGTTGATACCTTTGCTCAATTCGCTATGAATTGCTCTGTGATTTTGATAATAACAACGATGTTCAGTGGTCAATGGGGACGAACGTTGGTCGAATTGTGTATAGAAAAAAATCAGTTCTCCATTTTTATCATATAGATATTCACGGTAAAAATTTCGTTGTCCTACGTTAAATGATTCTTTTATCATTTTTAATTGAGGCATTGTTTGTTTTCTTTCGAAATAGTATCTTGCAGTGCGTTGCGTTTGTCCTGAATTAGTAGTTAAATAATCAGCCAAAATGGTTATTAAATTGCGATTGTTAGCATTTTCAAAATAATGTTTGTTTTCAGCATAAGTTTTATTGATTGCCAAAACTCTATCCATTTTTTCATCGGCAAAAATAAATGAAATTGGCAAAAGCCATATCGCTATTAATAGAAATTTTTTCATGATTATTCTCATATTAAATTTCCGGCAGACTAATTAGATTTACATAGTCTGCCGGAAAGATATTTACTACTCAACATAAGTTAATTGTCATTTATTAAACAAAGCGTCTAATTTTTGCTCAAAGGCGTGATAGCCTAAATGCTCATACAATTCCGCTCTTGTTTGCATTATATCAATCACGCTCTCTTGCGTGCCATTTGCCGCAATCGCTTGATACACCTGCAACGCCGCTTTTGACGCAGCACGGAAAGACGATAGGGGATACAACACCATTTTTACCCCTTGTTTTGCTAATTCGCTTTGCGTATATAAAGGCGTTGCCCCAAACTCGGTAATGTTTGCCAAAATCGGTACGCCCACTGCGTCTGCAAAGGATTTGTACATCGACAACTCCGTCATGGCTTCGGGGAAAATCATATCCGCACCTGCTTCAACGCATGCACAAGCCCTATCAATCGCCGCTTGCAAGCCTTCCTTTGCCAAAGCGTCTGTGCGAGCCATAATCACAAAGTGTTCATCACGCCGTGCATCAGTCGCCGCTTTAATTCTATCCACCATTTCTGCCTGCGAGACAATTTCTTTATTCGGACGATGACCGCAACGCTTTTGAGCCACTTGGTCTTCAATATGCACCGCCGCAACGCCTGCTTTTTCAAACGCACGAATGGCACGAGCAATGTTAAACGCACCGCCAAAACCTGTATCAATATCCACCAACAGCGGTGTATCGGTAATGTCGGTAATGCGGCGAGCGTCAATTAACACATCGTCCATTGTGGTAATGCCCAAATCAGGCAAACCACAAGAACACGCTGCCACACCGCCGCCCGATAAATACAAGGCTTGATGCCCCGACTGCTCGGCAAGCCGTGCAAAATAAGCATTCACACAACCCACAATCGCCAAAGGATTGTTATTTGCCACTGCTTGACGAAATTTGAAACCTGCACTCATTTTTTTGTCCTTTTTGTTGCGTTGATAAGCAATATTGTAGCATCAATACCCAATCATCATTAAATCCATCTGTGAAAATTGATGAAAGATTTTTATTAATCTATTTGCTTGGTCTTGGGCGTATTTATAATCTGGTGTAAAAATCATTATATTTTTAGTATTTGCATTACATGCGACAGGTCTTTGAATAAAAGAACCACCATTTTCAAGCACTCGCTCTTCGCCTATGCAATATAGCTTATTGTCAGGCAGAAAA
The DNA here is from genome assembly GCA_017518785.1 of Neisseriaceae bacterium. GTDB lineage: Bacteria > Pseudomonadota > Gammaproteobacteria > Burkholderiales > Neisseriaceae > RGIG9985. The sequence continues at coordinate 2,379 of JAFWUA010000158.1, read as the reverse complement.
TAAATTTCTCCTGATGAGCCTTCATGCGATTCGGATTGATAAAATTTTTGCAAACGTTCAGGGGATTTATCAAAAACAAAATGTTCACTTTGTTGAGCCACAGATGAATTAAATGATTCAAAATCTTCATCAATTTTAACAAATTGCACACGGTCTTTATATTTTGTATCACCACATTCGCTATCATCTGCAAATACAAAATGTAATTGTTTTTTATCAGTTTTATTGTCAGATGTATGCAGAATTTTTACATAGTGTTCCATGTGAATTTCATCTTTGCTAAGTTCGATATGCTTTTGAATATCATCAGTTAATTTATCAATATTTTTAATATAAGAATTATTTTTAGCTTGTTCAGAGGTAATCATACCTCTATGCTGATGTTTCGATTCTTGATAATTATCCAAATTTTCAAGTTGAGTTACTAATTGCTGATAATTATTAAATAACTCTTTGTATTGCGTACCATATTGGCTGTTTTTCTGACTTAATGTTTCCGGCAGAGTATAAGATGTACCGTTACTTAAAAAATAAATACGCTCCTCTTGCATTTTGTCTGCTGTGTTGCTTTTAATATAGAAAAACAATGGCTTATCTTGTTTGTCAAATAAATATTCATGATAAAATGTACGTGCTGCTAAATTAAAAGATTCTCGAATAAAAAATGGTTTGCGTTTGGCATTTAAGAAAATTTCCACCTTTTTATGAGATGGACCAGTGGCACATAAATTACGCTGTCTATCAATAACAATCTTATCAGCAGTTTTAGCGTTTTGTTGAGCTATCTGATAGATATTGCGGATTTCCTTAATTTGAGCAGGTTGTGCATAAATCGACACGGAGAAAGTTATCGATAATATGATAAACAATAATAAATTTGATAATTTCATTGTAATCTTTCAATTTGTAAAATTTTTCCGGCAGACTTTATTTTAAGCTACAACAATACGATGTAATAAATCTTGCAGGGCGTTGATACTATTATTTCCTTGTTGCAAAGTTTTCAAGCGATGAGATGTAACTGCCACAAATACCGCTTTTACATCTTCTGGCAATACGACATTACGTCCTTCAATCACTGCCCAAGCTTTGGCAGCTTGTACCAAAGCCAAACCTGCACGCGGACTTAAACCTTGTGTGAAAACACCTTCAACACGAGTTGCATTTACTAAACGGTAAATATAATCCGCAACAGCATCAGAAAGGGAAATCGTTGCAACTTTTTGTTGTAACGACATTAAGCTGTCTGCATTAAATGATGCTTGAATATTTTTAATAATATTACGTCTGCTACCGTGTTGATAGAGATATTTTTCTGCCTTTTCAACAGGATAACCAATCGATACTCGCATTAAAAAACGGTCTAATTGTGATTCCGGCAGTGGAAAGGTACCAATTTGTTCAGCTGGATTTTGAGTGGCAATCACCATAAATGGTTGTGGCAAACCGTAGGTTTTTCCATCAATGGAAACTTGTTGTTCTTCCATAGCTTCCAACAGTGCGGATTGTACTTTGGGAGATGCACGATTAATTTCATCGGCTAATAAAAATCGATGAAACACAGGTCCTGGTTGAAATACAAATTTCCCTTCATTGGGACGGAAAATGCTAACTCCTAATAAATCCGCAGGTAACATATCATTGGTAAATTGCACACGGCGGTAATCCAAACCTAAACAAGCCGCTAAGCCGTGTGCTAATGTGGTTTTACCAACACCTGGTATATCCTCTAACAGTAAATGACCACGTGCTAAAATACAGGCAACTGCCAATTTAACTGCATCGGCTTTACCTAATAATAAGCTATTGAGTTGTTTAAATAATTGTTCTAATCCGTTCATAATTTCTCTATTGTTTTGATGATGAAACCCGTCATTCTATCATTCATTTTTATACAAAAATAGTCTGCCGGAAAATAATTTTGAGTTTGATTAATATATTGATATAAATTGTGAATATTAGATTTTTTATTCAAATATAAAATATAAATAGGGTGATAGAATGCATGAGTTTTTTAGCAAACAGTGAAAGGAAATACAATGCCAAAATTAGACAAAGTTTATAAACTCTTTATCAATGGCGAGTTTGTTGAAGCCGAAAACAAAGCCACCATTGATGTGTTTAATCCTGCCACTGGTGAAAAATTAGCCAGTATTGCAGAGGCAAGCAAAAAGGATGTGGATAAGGCTGTGAAAGCGGCACGACGTGCGTTTGAAAAATTCCGTTTTTCCACTGTGGCAGAGCGAGCCAAATTGTTATTGGATATTGCCGATATTATCGAGCAGAACAAAAAGTGGCTTGCCCAAGTGGAAACCATGGACAACGGCAAACCCATTCGCGAAACGATGAATGTGGATATTCCTTTTGCGGTGGAACATT
>JAFWUA010000157.1 GCA_017518785.1 Neisseriaceae bacterium | reverse complement strand
TAACGCCTTATTTTATTATCTAATTTATATTTTATAAACACACACAACAAGGAAAAACGTTAGTTTAGTAATATGGTTAAAGTTAAGCATAATCAACTAAAAATTCTCTGTTCTAATTGTTCATTGAGGGAGTTATGTTTGCCAGTTGGCTTGAATCCCGGTGAATTTGACCAGCTCAATGCCGTTATCCGTCAAAGTCGAAGCTTGAAAAAAGGTGAGTACCTATTTTGTGCTGGTGATGAGTTTACTTCTTTGTTTGCCATTCGTACTGGTTTTTTCAAAACTAATATTGCAAGCCATGATGGACGAGATCAAGTAACTGGTTTTTTTATGTCTGGCGAACTTATCGGTATGGACGGCATTTCAAACAATATTCATTCTTGCAATGCTGTTGCATTGGAAGATAGTGAAGTATGCGAATTACCATTCGATCGTTTAGAGGAAATAGGGCAAGAAATACCATCATTACAACGTCATTTTATGCGTTTGATGAGTAGCGAAATTGTGCGAGATCAAAACGTTATGTTGTTATTAGGAAATATGAAAGCCGAAGAACGTTTAGCTGCATTTCTAATGAACTTATCTCATCGCTTACATTCACGTGGTTTTGCCTCAAACGAATTTATTTTACGTATGTCGCGTGAAGAAATTGGCAGCTATTTAGGTCTAAAATTAGAAACTGTAAGTCGTACCATGTCCAAGTTTCAACAATCAGGTTTGATTAAAGTTGATCACAAACATATCGTCCTTCTCAAACCATTTGAATTGAATAAAATGATTTCTAACAATCAAGTCGCATAAATTCATGTATCATCTACGCTTGGCAATTGAAAAATAGATATTTGCCATTACATTAATCTTTTGCTTTTTAAATAAGGAATAAACGAAATGTTAAAACGAGTTTTTTACTTTATTCTGACTAATATTGCCGTAATGGTGATGTTTAGCATAGTTTTGGGCGTGTTAAGATTAATGGGATTAAATGTTGATCCATCAACTACGGCTGGATTGTTAGTATTCTCATTAGTTGCAGGTTTCTTGGGTTCATTTATTTCTTTGGCATTGTCTAAAACAATCGCTTTACGTTCAGTTGGTGGTAGAGTAATTGAACAGCCTACTAATCAAACCGAAGCATGGTTAGTTTCAACTGTGGAACGTTTGGCAATACAATGGAATTTAAAAACTCCACAGGTTGCAATTTACGATTCACCAGAACCCAATGCTTTTGCCACAGGTGCAAGAAAAAATGCCTCATTAATTGCAGTTAGTACTGGATTAATGAACGCCATGACTCGTGATGAAGTGGAAGGTGTTTTAGGGCACGAAATGGCTCATATTGGTAATGGTGATATGGTTACCATGACCCTGCTTCAAGGTGTAGTTAATACCTTTGTAATTTTCTTCTCACGCATTGTGGCTCAAATCGCAGCATCTAATGTCAAAGAAGAATTATCTGGTTTAGTATTTTTTGTATGTAATATCGTATTGCAAATAGTATTTGGATTATTGGCAAGTATTGTTACCATGTACTTCTCGCGCGTGCGTGAATATCGTGCAGATGCAGGTTCTGCTAAATATGTTGGTCCACAAAAAATGATTGCTGCATTATCAAAATTGCAACAATTACAAGGACAAGAAGTAGAACCATTACCAAAATCCATTAATGCAATGGGTATTTCCGGCAGTAAAGATTCAATTTTCTCCACTCACCCATCATTAGCAAATAGAATTGCACGCTTGCAAGGAACAAGATAAGAGATTGTTTGCAACGTCATTTAGGCGTGGTGAGTTAAGTTAAGATTGTTTTATTTTTTACTTTTAATGTAAAGCACCACGCCTTTTTATGGCGTGGTGTGTTTTTAATCAAATTTAATAAAAGATAAATTATGTTAATTGCTATTTTTGCTGTAATTTTTGCTTATTTATTAGGATCAATTTCTTTTGCGATTATTGTCTCTAAACTAATGGGCATTGGTGACCCACGTACATTTGGTTCTGGCAATCCAGGTGCTACCAATGTATTGCGTAGTGGGAAAAAAACAGCAGCAGCATTAACACTATTAGGCGATGCACTTAAAGGTTGGTTAGCAGTTTTTCTAACAGATGCTTTCCGGCAGACTTTTGGATTTAATGATAAGGTAATTGCAATTGTTGCAGTGGCTGTAATTATAGGACACATGTATCCTGTGTTTTTTAAATTTAAAGGGGGCAAGGGGGTCGCCACAGCATTTGGAGTTATATTAGCTCTATCTTGGCAAACTGCTTTGATTTGTTTATTGATTTGGCTGATTGTAGCCTTTGGTTTAAAAATATCATCATTAGCAGCATTAATAGCATCATCACTATCACCATTTATAGCTTATTTCTTTTTATCCACACCATACTTAATTGCAATTACTATTATTGCATTATTGGTGTTATACCGTCATAAAAGCAATATCAAAAAATTATTACATGGTAAAGAAAGTAAAATAGGCGATAAATCTTCAGCTGATAAATTACCATAAGATAACTTATAAAAAACTATTCAATACCTAAAAAGGTGTCTGCAACAATCGATTTTTTTAACACTTGTCATTTGGAATCGATGTGTAGCCGTTTATGTGTTTTACTAATTATGGCGGTGTTGCTATGAATGTGATGAGGTGGATATTAAGAATATTTTTGTAAAACAATAAGTTGGAGATTATTTGTTTTACTTCGTTAAATTCGAAATAATGCGTTTCGCAAGAGTTTCTTCACCTGCTATACATAGTCAGAATGAAGATTTGTTTTCAGGCTTTCTATTCCGTTATATTGAGCGAAGCTAAACATCTTGGTGTTAGTTTAAGATTATTCCTCTTGATTGCATTCAAGATTAGAATGACGGCTGCTTTTCAGGCTGCCTAAAATAAATAAAACACAGAAAACTGCCACCTAATTAGGCTGTTTTTGTTGTTTCAGGCAGCGTGAACAATGGCGGTTTCAACTTTTGATTTTGCGGTTTGCAAAAGTTTGCTTGCTTTTTGCGTTATTTGTAGGGTGGATTTCTAACCCACCGTCAAGCCGTAAGGCTTGAATAGCAAGGATTTTTCAGGCAGCCTGAAAAATTGATTTATCCTTTTTCTATGGCGGTTTCTACACTTTGTTTTGCGGTTTGCAAAAGTTCGCTTTCCTTTTGGCGTAGGGTAAAGGATTGTTTGATTAAATTTTCTATTTTTTCCTGAATAGAAATATCCAAAATAGGGATTAAAATTTGTTCAATTTCACTTATTCGCCAGTGAGCGATAATTGAACCGCCGCTATCTCGTTCTGCTTGAAGTTTCACTAAAATAGAATTCAAGATCAGCGTTAAATATTCGGGTAAAATTTCTCTTTGTTTTTCTCTCTTAATATTCAAATGCAATAACGCCGAACTGGTAATAAAATTGCCGTCATCTTTAACGCAATACGCTATACCGATACTGCCGTCTTTACTTAATAAAATGGTTTCCTTTTTAGGTTTAATAGTTTGGCTAAATTCAGCGAAATCAAGAAAAATATCCGTATCAGAAATGCCAAATTTATTAAAATTACTGACACGAATAAACGGAATTCCATTTTCTTGATAGGCTTCACTACCAGGTTCTATGGATTTTTGCATATTAACTAAATCAGATAATTTTGCAAATTTCTGACTTTTAATCACCCTTTCAATTTCATCATATTTTTGCTGATAATATTCGCTATCTAATCTGCCTGTGGCGTTTAGGCTTTGGCTTAACGGTCGCACGGAGATATTCAGGCTGCCTGAATGTGGTTCAATAGACGCTAATGGATTTTCAGGGTCAAGCCCTAATTCACGATACAACAAAACTTCCGCTTCACGGTATAAATCTTTGGACTGCTCCAAACAGGCGTGCGACTCACGCACCATTTGCTCAATTTGTTGTTGAAATTCAAGGGGGAAAAGGGGGATTAGAAAATTATCAAAATCCTTTGGATAAATTTCTATTTGCCCCGATGAACCACTATGATATTTTTCAATTTGAAATTGACCGAATTTTGTTTGTAAAAATATCATTAAAAAACAAGGCAAAATATCAATTCTTTTATCAACAACAATTACATTTATATGGTTATCTAAACTGAAATCAAAATTAAGTAAATTGATATTTACTCTTCCCAAAGTTCCTACACCAGTAGAATTTACTAAAACCGCCTCTCTTGGAACAATTTTTCCATAACCAGTTTTTGCATTTTCGTAATCAATAAATTCATTTCTAATATATTGACTATTTATTACTTTAATATTGCTGTTTTCGTCATAAGTTGGTTGTGGGTATCTTTTGTTAAATTTTGCAATATTTTTCAAATATTCGCTTTGAATATTTATCAATAAATTTTTAAAATTTAAATACTCTTTCTTAAAAAACTCGCTATCAATCCGTTTGCTATCATTATCTTTCATAGCGTCTGAATACTTTAAAACGCTAATTTCCAAATGCGGATATTTATTTTGCAATTCTTGGTTTAATTGTAAAGCCATTTTTTAGTCCTTTTTTGTTTGGTTTATCTTTCAGGCAGCCTGAAAACAAATGTTTTTTCTGTGTCATTACGAGCCTTGACGGTAGTCAAG
>JAFWUA010000156.1 GCA_017518785.1 Neisseriaceae bacterium | reverse complement strand
GACGTGGTTGCTTGAAAAGTACTGGTGAACCCATTTTAATTCTAACAATGATTGCGATAATTAGGTAAAGCCAAAAAAACAACAAGATAGCAAGCAATGAACTTACAATATCTATAAGACGTTTTATATATTTCTCATAAAAACCAAGTTTTCTATCAAGTTCCATCTATATCCTCTTAATTTTTTATAACGTCATATCTATAATATATGAATAAATATAAATAACGCCATGTTTTTTCACATGTTACAAGAAACACCTATGAATAATCTCAATAACTTTATCTTGCTGTTCAATAGTCATTTTATTATCACTCGGCAAACACACTCCACGCCGAAATATATCCGCACCAACATCAACAAATCCTGCTTCTTTGATATATGCGTTCGACTTTGCTCTACCATTTCCATTTTTAGTAATATAACTGTGCGAACGATATATAGGTTGCATGTGCATAGGCTTCCAGATTGGACGACCTTCGACATTAAAAGCATTTAAGGCTGCAAGTATTTCACCAGGACAGCTTTTACCATTTTCACTTATCCACAGTTCATCGTTATCGCCTCGAACATTCTGACACATAGCATCTTCATTGATAATCATGCAGCTTAACCAATAGTTAGGTACACTATTTTCAGCATCATATGGATTCATCTTAACTGGCAAATCTTTTAGCCCTGTCTTATATCTCTCGTAAATAGCATGCTTCTGACTGATATGTTCATCAAGATATGGAAGTTGACCTCTGATAATTCCTGCAATAATGTTGCTCATTCTATAATTGTAGCCTATCTCTTCATGCTGATACCACGCTGCATCTTCGCGAGATTGAGTACTCCACTTCTTAACCTTATTAGCATCTTCCTTGCTATCAGTAAGTAAAAATCCACCACTTGATCCAGTTATAATCTTATTACCATTACAAGATAAGATGCTCGCCGTTCCAAAACAACCTGTTTGTACTCCTTTATAACTTGCTCCAAATGATTCTGCTGCGTCCTCAACAATCAAAGCCCCATGTTTTTCAGCAATAGCCTTGATTTCATCTATCTTTCCTGGACTTCCATATAAGTGAGCAACAACGATTAATCTTACATCTGGATAAAAATCAAATGCTTTTTCCAATGCCACAGGGTCCATATTCCAAGTGTCATACTCCGTATCTATGAAAACTGGAATACCGCCTTCATAACATATCGGATTCACTGTCGCAGCAAAAGTCATATCACTAACGAAAACACGTTGCCCTTCAAGAGTGCCGTAACCAACAGGTGCTTGACCATACAATTTCTCACCACAAAGTTTAATGGCAAGATGCAAGGCTGCTGTACCAGAAGACAATGCCACAGCGTATTTACAACCAATCTTTTCTGAAACCTGTTTTTCAATATCGTTTATATTTTCACCAACTGTGGATACCCAATTTGTTTTTATTGCATCATCAACCCATCGTTGTTCATCTCCGTGCATAGTTGGTGATGACAACCATAATTTATTTTTGAATGGTTCAATCTCTGTGAATCTTGGATCATTTATAAAATCCATTTTTGTTTCCCATTTTTATTTGGTGTAAATATTAATATCTAAACAAATTTAATTTATCCAAACTGTACAGTTAAAGACTAACAGTATCATACAGACAGATATTACATAAGTTAATTTCTAACAAATCTCCAAAATAGGAAATTTTTTAACTGTATCATCTACGGCTTTAACTCTTAACAAAAAATCTTCCAATAAATTCAATGGCAAAGCACTTGGACCATCACAACGTGCTTGGTCTGGATTGGGGTGAGCTTCTAAAAATAAACCGGCAATTCTATTTGCCATACCAGACAATGCCAAATCCATTATTTGCGAACGTCTACCACCAGATGCAGCTGAACCCATAGCACGTGTTTGCAATGAATGAGTTACATCAAAAATAATGGGAATATTATCACAAGATTGCTTCATCACTCCAAAGCCTAACATATCCACCACTAAATTATCATAACCAAAACAGCTACCCCGTTCGCACAAAATTAGTTGATTATTGCCTAACTCTTTGAATTTATCAACAATATTTCTCATTTGTGTTGGGCTTAAAAATTGAGGTTTTTTAATATTAATCATGCGTCCCGTTTTTGCCATAGCCGCAACTAAATCGGTTTGACGTGCTAAAAAAGCCGGTAATTGCAAAACATCACACACATCAGCAACAGGAGCACATTGCCACTGTTCATGCACATCAGTAATCACAGGAACATTAAATGTTTTTTTGATTTTTTCAAAAATTCTCAAACCTTCGTCTAATCCAACACCTCGATAAGAATGAATAGATGAACGATTTGCCTTATCGAAAGATGCTTTGAAAATGTAGGGAATACCTAACTTTTCTGTAATTTTCACATAATGCTCACACACCGCCAAGCTCGAATCGAGGTCTTCTAATACATTAACTCCACCAAATAATACAAATGGTTTATGATTAGAAATTTGAATATTATTTAATTTCAATAACATACTTAAACTCCAACATTATCTCAACAAGTATTAAGTTTGATAATATTTACCAAATATATGAAAAAATAACTGGATATTCATATTCAATTACAAAGATTGAATATTCCAATCAACAGGTTTAATACCATGTTCAATCAGATATTGATTAGCTTTTGAAAAATGACGACAACCAAAAAAACCACGATTAGCAGAAAGTGGAGATGGATGCGGTGCTTTTAATATTAAATGTCGCTTTTCATCAATATGTGCACCTTTCTTCTGTGCAGAAGCTCCCCACAATAAAAAAACTAAATTTTCACGCTGGCTATTTAACACATGCACTACATAATCGGTAAAAATTTCCCAACCAATATCACGATGAGAATTGGGTGAATGGGCACGAACTGATAACACGTTATTTAATAGCAATACTCCCTCATCTGCCCAGTGAGTCAAACAACCATGATTAGGAATAACAAAATTAGGTAAATCTTGCGATAATTCTTTATAAATGTTTCTTAATGATGGAGGAATAGATACGCCATGTTTAACTGAAAATGCCAAACCATGTGCTTGCCCAACATCATGATAAGGGTCTTGACCCAATATCACAACTTTTACTGCATCAAATTCTGTATAACGAAACGCATTGAAAATATCCTCATTTTTAGGATAAATCTCATGTCCTAAATTACGTTCTTCATTAATACGTTGTAGAATCTGCCGGAAATATGGTTTAGTTTTTTCACAACCTATCGCTTGTGTCCACTGCATTTCGTTACTCGATTAGAAATGACCAAACATACCACGTATTTTATCCCACAGCGATGGCTCTTTTTCAATTAAAAATCCACTTTTCTTACCCATATCTAATTCCATCGCATGAAAAAGCAAACCCATAGCAGTAGCATAGCGTGGATTACGTACTCTTTCCGACAAAGAACCCATTTCTTTGGGAACGCCAACACGAATAGGTAAACTGAATACTTCTTCGGCTAAATCAACAATTCCATGCAATAAAGAAGTACCACCAGTCAATATAATACCGGCAGTAAATTGTTCTTCCGGATAACCTGCTCTATGTAACTCATTGATTACAATTTCAAAAATCTCTTCAACACGGGGTTGAATAATAATTGACAACACATGTCGTGAAACTTGACGAGATTGACGATCACCCACAACAGGAACTTCCACCATCTCGTCTAACCCTTCCAACTCACTCATGGCAACGCCGTGAAAGGTCTTAATATGTTCAGCCGCAGCATACGGAGTACGCAAAGCTTGGGTTAAATCTTTGGTAATAAAATCACCACCTAACGGAATCACAGCAGTATGACGTATCGCACCGCCAGTAAACACTGTAATATCAGTGGTGCCAGAACCAATATCCAAACAACACACACCTAATTCCTGATCATCATCAGTTGCAACCGACAGTGCACTTGCCAAAGGTTGCAAAATTATTTGAGATGGAATCAAATTAGCACGTTGTACGCATTTTTCTAAATTTTGTATAGCAGTAACTGCACCTGTAATGATGTGTACCCTAACATCTAATGAGGTACCACTCATGCCCAAAGGATTACGCACACCAGGTTGGTTATCAATAATATATTCCTGAACTATTGTGTGTAACACTTGATGATCATTTGGGATATTCACTGCTTTGGCATTTTCAAGTGCACGGTCAATATCTACTTGCGTAACCTCACCATCTTTAATTTTAACGCGTGCATTGGAATTCATACTGCAAATATGATTTCCGCCAATGCCAACAATTACAGCATCTACTTTGCCATCAATCATATTTTCCGCTTCGTCCATAGCTTTACGAATGGATTGTGAGGTGGCATCTATATTGGTAATCATGCCATTTTTCATACCACGAGATGGAGCCTCACCAGTACCTATGATGTGAATACGGTCATTCTGAATCTCCCCTATTAAGGCAACAATCTTGGACGAACCGATGTCCAATGCACATAATTGTTTAACATTTTTATCTATCATAAGTGTATTTCCATTAGCAATTTCTTATCATAAACGATTGTATTCATTTATTATACTTGATAGCAAATCCATCACGGTAACGCATATCTACATAGGTAAAATCATTCGATTGAGGCTTTATTTGAGGCCAAAAATCGACAAAACGACTCATTCTACCGATTGTGTCTCCTCCGCCTAATTTTACCGTAATTCCATTTGTTAATTCCACCTGCCACGAAGAACGTTCTTCATAAATCAAACGTTTTACTCGTAATTCATGTGTATCTAACAGTGCCTTTATTTTAGAATATGTGTCCACAACATTTTTTTCGCTACCTTCTACTCCATAAAGATAAGGCAAATCTTCAACTATCGTTGCAGAAAAAACATTTGCATCAGTATCAATTAATTTATCATCATTCCAATGAGCCAAAGGCTTACGTTCTGTCAATTGTACCGCAATAGTATCTGGCAAAATACGTTGCACTTCGGCGTTTTTTATCCAACTAATTTGTTCAAACTCCAATTTAACAGTGTTTAAATTCACCTTAAATATATTACCAACAATACTATTACGCTGTGCATTTTCTAATTCAGCCTGCGTAACGTATGAAAAGTAGCCATTCTCACTTTCGCTAATTGAAATATTCAAGACTGGAAAGTGATCAGAATCAATAAGCCAATTCAAACCTAAATAGATTATCAATAAAAATATTAAGGCATAAAACCAGTGGATTAATCTATATATAGCAGCCGATGGTTTATATCTTCTATTAAATAAAGATCTTTTTCTATTCATTTGTCATGAATACACAATTTCAATATTTCCACGCAAAGTTCAGGAAATTCCAAGCCAATTTGACGTGCTGCCTTTGGTACTAAACTATGTGCAGTCATGCCTGGCACTGTATTTACTTCCAATAGGTATAATTCACCATTATTATCTCGTAAAAAATCCACTCTTCCCCAACCACTTCCATCAATTGCAGCAAAAGATTTTAAGGCTAAATCCTGCATTTTTTTCTCTTCGCTCTTGGATAAATCTGATGGGCATTGGTAAATTGTATCATCACGTTGATATTTTGCTTCAAAATCATACCATTGACCTTTTGGGATAATTCGTATGGTAGGCAATGCTCGATTACCAATAATTGCACAAGCGTATTCTCCTCCACTAATAGCTTTTTCTGCCAAAATTTCACCACGATATTGTTTAAGCGTTGGATAAACCTTTGCTAATTCTCCTTTTTCTTTAATCATTACGACACCAATGCTACTACCCTCACAAGCAGGTTTCACAAATAATGGCAATCCTAATTGTTGTTCAACTGCATCAAAATCACTACCATCTTTTAATACTATGTATGGCACATTGGGCAAGTTCACACTTTCCCATAATAAACGCGTACGATATTTATCCATAGATATGGCACTGGATAACACTCCACAACCTGTATATGGAATGTGCATAGATTCTAACGCTCCTTGCACTACTCCATCTTCACCAAAAGTGCCATGTAACACATTAAACGCAGCTTGGAAACCTTGTTTATGCAAGTTATATAGTGGTTGTTCTTTGGGATCAAATAAATGTGCATCAATTCCCTTGCTTTTTAACGCCTTTAATACAGCCATACCACTATTAAGAGAAACCTCACGCTCATTAGAAAAACCACCAGATAATACTGCTATTTTTCCCCAATCGTATGCAACTTTATTTTGTGCCATAAACTATTTTCCTTATATATTACCAATAGATAAAAAGAGCAATATTATCAATATTGCCCAATAATCTTCAATAAAGCAATTGTGAATCAGCCATTTCTTCGATTTTACAACAACTTCCCCCTTAATGAAAAGGTAAAAGTTTCGGTAATTTCTACATCAACCATTTGGTTAATTAAGTCCGATGAGCCTGTGAAATTGACTACGCGGTTATTGGCAGTTCTTCCCTGCAACTGATTAGGGTCTTTTTTGGAGACACTTTCAACCAAACAGCGTTGCACCGTGCCTTGCATGGTGCGGTTAATGCGGGCAGTTTCCGCTTCAATTACTTCGTTTAACGCTTCCAAACGGCGGACTTTTTCTTCGTATGGTGTGTCGTCAGGCAATTCTGCCGCTGGCGTGCCAGGTCGGGGGCTGTATATAAACACAAAACTTAAATCAAACGCCAAGTCTTTAACTAATTTCAGG
>JAFWUA010000155.1 GCA_017518785.1 Neisseriaceae bacterium | reverse complement strand
GCAAAATATCGGCAGCACTTCTTGCTGTAACTTCCAATACAAAAAATTCAAGCAGTTTCTCCTGTACAGATTTCTTTAATTTACAATACGTTATCTTCATTTTTGCACTCTATCATAACTGCTAATCTAATACAGCCCCTATTTATTTTCAAAAAATTGTCAATCAACGAATCATTTTGGCACAATCGCAGAAATATTCACTCTTTCTATACGTTGTCCGTTTTTGCTTAATACAGTAAAACGCCAACCGCAGTAGTCAATGTACTCACCAACCGCAGGTATTTCTTGCATTTCTTCCATAATTAGACCGCCTACGGTGTGGAAATCTGCATCTTCCGGCAGAGGTGGAATTTCAATTTGTTGAGCTAATTCATCGTATTCTAAACTGCCATCTACACTAATAGATGAATCTGCATTTGTCTGAATGCTTGGTTCATCTTCGCGTTCAAATTCTTCTGGAAACTCACCAGCTATTGTTTCTAACATATCTTTCATTGTTACCAACCCCAATACCGCACCAAATTCATCAACAACTAATGAAATATCTGCACTGTTAGAACGAAACTCCTCTAATGCGGTGAGTACTGATGCTGTTTCCGGCAGTATTAATGGTTTACGTATAGCACTATTTATATTAAGAGTGCCGGAATCTAATAATTGCATTAATAAATCTTTTTTGGCAACAAATCCTAATGGTTCTTCAATTCCGGCTTTGCCAATTACGATTAAGCGGGAGAATGGGGTGTTGCATAATTGTTGTTTTTGATGTTCTATGCTTTGGGAAATATCCAAGCGTTCGATGTCGCCACGCGGAGTCATAACTGTTTGTACCGAACGTTCTGCCAAAGTAAAAACGCTACGTATCATATTTTTTTCATTAGTCTCAAAGATGTCCATTGAAGGTAATCCATGTCTTGAACGTGAGACTATATCTTCGCGTATCCCCATCATGCCCAATACAGAATCTGCCACACGTCTTCTCCAAGTACTGCCGGAAAAGGTATTTGCGTTTTGATTTTTCATGGAAATTTGATTGAATATTTCTATTACAATTGAAAATCCAATTGCAGCATATAAATATCCTTTGGGGATTTTAAAATGAAAACCTTCTGCAACTAATGAAAAACCTATCATCAGTAGAAAACCTAAACATAATACAACCACAGTAGGGTGTTTTTCGACAAATTTGGTAAGAGGTTTGCTCGAATAAATCATTACCCCCATAGCAATTACTACGGCAGCCATAGCAATGCTAATGTGTTCTACCATGTGCACTGCGGTTAAAACAGAATCTAATGAGAATACTGCATCTAAAATTAGAATTTGTAATACAACTACACTTGCAACTGCATATACTCCGGAAGTATTACTTTGTTCGTAGTGAACATCACCTTCTAAACGTTCGTGCAATTCGGTGGTTGCTTTGTAAAGTAGGAATAATCCGCCGGTAAACATGATTAAATCTCGACCTGACACTGCAAAACCATTAATGGTGAATAGGGCACTTTTTAAGGTCATAATATATGACACTAATGCCAACATGATTAACCGAACTACAATGGCTAATCCTAAACCGATAATGCGAGTGCGATCACGTAATTCAGGGCGGACTTTGTTGGCAAGAATTGCCACAAAAACCAAGTTATCAATGCCCAATACTATTTCTAATACTAATAGGGTGAGAAAACCAATCCAAGTGGAGGCATCAGCCAACCAAGCGATGTCCATGCGAGACAATCTCCATTTGAAGATAAAAATTAAAGTTGCACATTCTACCGCAGATATTTATAAGTAGGCAAAAATAGGGCTGTTTTTATTTATGGTGCTAAAATTATGTATAACTTTTTTCCGGCAGATACTTCTGCAAAACTCGATTTTTTTAG
>JAFWUA010000154.1 GCA_017518785.1 Neisseriaceae bacterium | reverse complement strand
GGCAGCCTGAAATAAAATATTCAGGCAGCCTGAAAACAAATTCAAGGAAAACCCAAATGAGTGCAATTATCGATATTCTCGCACGCGAAATTTTAGACTCTCGTGGCAATCCCACGGTGGAATGTGATGTTTTATTAGAAAGTGGCGTTATGGGGCGTGCCGCCGTGCCGTCTGGTGCTTCAACTGGCGAAAAAGAAGCGTTAGAGTTGCGAGACGGCGATAAACAACGCTATTTGGGTAAAGGCGTTTTGAAAGCGGTTGAAAACATTAACAACCAAATCGCCGAAGTGGTTATCGGACTGGAAGCCAGCGAACAAGCGGAAATTGACCGTGCCATGCTCGCATTAGACGGCACGGACAATAAAAGCGTTTTGGGGGCAAATGCCACTTTGGCGGTGTCTATGGCTGTTGCCAAAGCCGCTGCCGAAGAAGCAGGCTTGCCGCTTTATCGCTATATCGGCGGAGCAGGACCGATGAGCCTGCCTGTGCCGATGATGAATGTGATTAACGGCGGAGCTCATGCTAACAATTCTTTGGATATTCAAGAATTTATGATTATGCCTGTGGGTGCGGCTTCGTTCCGTGAAGCCCTGCGTTGCGGTGCGGAAGTGTTCCATAACTTGAAAAAAATCTGCAACGACAAAGGTTATTCAACCACAGTGGGCGATGAAGGCGGCTTCGCACCGAATTTGGCAAGCCACGAAGATGCCATTAAACTGATTTTAGAAGCGGTTGAAAAAGCAGGTTATGTCGCAGGTGAAGATGTCTTGTTGGCATTAGACTGTGCGTCCAGCGAATTTTATAAAGACGGTAAATATCACTTATCGGTAGAAAATTTATCGTTAGACAGTCAAGGTTTTGCTGATTATTTGGCAAATTTGGTTGATAAATACCCGATTATCTCGATTGAAGACGGTATGAGCGAACACGACTGGGACGGCTGGAAAATCTTAACCGACCGATTAGGCAAAAAAGTACAATTAGTGGGCGATGACGCTTTTGTTACCAACCCAAAAATTTTGGCAGAAGGCATAGAAAAAGGCATTGCCAACGCCCTGTTGGTGAAAGTCAATCAAATCGGCACACTGTCGGAAACCTTGCAGGCAGTGGATTTGGCTAAACGCAATCGCTACACCTGCGTGATGAGTCATCGTTCGGGCGAAACCGAAGACGCAACCATTGCCGATTTAGCGGTTGCCACAAATTGTATGCAAATTAAAACAGGCTCATTGTCGCGTTCGGATCGCATTGCTAAATACAATCAATTACTTCGCATTGAAGAAGAATTGGGTGTGAATGCTGTGTATCCTGGCAAAAAAGCGTTTTATCAATTAGGATAAAAATAGGACAATGAAGTATATTGCATTGTTTTTGTTAATGGTTACAGCCGCCCTTAATTATCAATTATGGTTGGGAAAGGGTGGCTGGGACGATGTGCACAGATTAAGGGCACAAGTCAAGGAACAAGAACAATACAATAATGAGCAAAAGATGAAATTAAACTCATTACGCAAAGAAGTTGAAGATTTAGAGTCAGGTGGAGAAGCATTAATCGAAGTTGCACGTTATGAATTTGGTTACGTGCGTGATGATGAAGTGTTTTATCGCATTCAATAAATTTTTGTTGTGTTGTAATTGAAACACGTTTCCGGCAGACTGATGAAGTGTTAAAAAATATCATATTCTCATCTTGTTAGCGTTATATTTGTTAGTTTAATTTGTGGCTTTATGAACACAAAAATGGTATTAGTCAGTCTATTTTTGTCTGATATATTTGGCAAATCGCATCTTTGTGCTTTAATATGTGCGACTATGTGGGATAAATTTTAGTTATAGGACATTTTTTAGATGAATGCAGGGTTGCTACGTGCGTTGGTCAAACACAAATTAATTGATGAGGCCAAAGCAGATGCTATTCAAAGCAAGTATCAAGCAGAAGAGGGACGTAGAAGAATACCGGAACTTTTGTTTGAGGATAAGCTTGTTACTCCTAAACAGTTGGCAGAATTTGTTTCTACCCTGTTTGGTTATCCCCTGTTTGATTTGGCAGCATACGATAGTGAAGTGTTACCAACAGATGTTCTTTCCGACAATGTAATGCGAGATTACCACATATTGCCGATTTTTCAGCGTGGCAATAATGTGTTTTTAGCAGTATCAGACCCAACATTGTTACCGGTTTATCAAAAGCTAATGTTTAATTCTGGATTTACTCCTGAATTAGTTATTGTTCAAGATGATCAACTGACAACGATTTTAGATCGTGTAGGGCAGGGTTCTACGTCAATGTTTGATGACTTGGATAACGATGAGTTATTTGGTCCTGGTACAGCTAAAAAAGAGGTAATTGAAGAGGATTCGGAGTCAGATGGTCCAGTGGCACGTTTTGTGCATAAAACTCTGTTAGATGCGATTAACATTGGTGCATCTGATATTCATTTTGAATTTTACGAATTTTTTGCTCGCATTCGTTTTCGTATCGATGGTCAATTGCGTGAAATTGTCCAACCACCATTAGCTGTTAAAGATCAAATTGCATCTCGTATTAAGGTATTAAGCCGTTTAGATATTTCCGAAAAGCGTGTACCTCAAGATGGTCGTATGAAAATCAATGTAAACAAAAACAAAGCAATTGATTTTCGTGTGAGTACCTTACCAACGTTATTTGGCGAAAAAGTGGTGATGCGTATTTTGGATTCATCAGCAGCGAATTTGAATATTGATCAATTAGGTTTCGAACCTTATCAAAAAGAAATGCTGTTAAATGCTGTGCATCGTCCATATGGCATGGTGTTAGTAACCGGACCTACGGGGTCAGGTAAAACCGTATCACTTTATACCTGTTTGAATATTTTGAACAAACCTGATGTAAATATCTCTACCGCCGAAGACCCTGCGGAAATTAACTTACCAGGTATTAATCAGGTGAATGTGAATGATAAACAAGGTTTGACTTTTGCATCAGCACTAAAATCATTCTTACGGCAAGATCCTGATATTATTATGGTGGGTGAGATTCGTGACCTGGAAACGGCAGATATTGCGATTAAAGCCGCACAAACTGGTCATATGGTGTTTTCAACCTTGCACACCAATAATGCTCCTGCCACACTTTCTCGTATGTTAAATATGGGAGTGGCACCATTTAATATTGCTAGTTCAGTGAATTTAATTATGGCACAACGTCTGTTACGTCGTTTGTGCCCAGATTGTAAGCAAAAGATTAAACGCCCACCTGTGGAAGCATTAAAAGATGCAGGGTTTACCGATGAGGATTTGGCTGGTAAGTGGGATATGTACGGACCGAAACTTGATGGTTGCGAAAGTTGTCGTGGTAAAGGATATAAAGGACGTGCTGGCATTTACGAGTTAATGCCGGTTACAGATGCAATTCAACGTAAGATTATGGAAAACGGTACTGCGGTGGATTTGGCAGATATTGCTTACCGTGAAGGTATGGTGGATTTACGCCGTGCAGGTTTATTAAAAGTGATGCAGGGAATTACTTCTCTGGAAGAAGTTGTTGCAAAGACAAACGACTAAAAGGAAATATATTATGGCAGTTGGAACTGATAAAGCAAAAGTTAAGAAAGAATCTGGTCATACCTTTACTTTCGAGGGTCGTAGTAAAAGCACCAATCAGGCAGTAAAGGGAGACGTTGTTGCTCGTAATGAGAGGGAAGCTCGCGAAAAATTGATGAGAAAGGGTATCCAGATCATTAGTATTGTTCGCATCAAGAAAACACGAGCTAAAAAAATTACACAAGGCGATGTTACAGTGTTTGCACGCCAATTGGCAACTATGATGAAAGCAGGTTTGCCATTGTTACAGGCCTTTGAAATCGTTGCAAAAGGTCATTCCAACCCGTCAATGACCAAATTGTTAATGGATATTCGTGGTGATATTGAACAAGGTTCTGCCATGTCCAAAGCTTTTGCTAAACATCCAAAGTATTTCGATAAACTCTTTTGCAACTTGGTAGCTGCCGGTGAAGAAGGCGGTGTGTTAGAAGATTTATTAGATAAATTAGCTACTTACAAAGAAAAAACGGAATCTATTAAGAAAAAAGTAAAAAGTGCATTAACATATCCAACTATGGTGATTGTGGTGGCTGTTGGTTTGATTGTGTTAATGATGATGTTTGTATTGCCATCATTTAAATCTGTGTATGAAGGAATGGGAGCCAAATTGCCATGGTTAACACAAAAATTGATGGATATTTCAGATTTCTTTGTGGCACGTCCACTATTTCTACCTAATGGCTTATGGATAGTGGCAATTTTTGTTGGTTTAATATTAGTATTTTTGCATTTCAATCGTACTTCTCCTTCTTTCCATAAACGTGTTGATGCTGCAATGTTAAAATTTCCGATTTTTGGCGACATTATTCAAAAAGCTGCTATTGCACGTTGGGGACGTACTTGTGCGACTTTATTTACTGCTGGTGTACCTTTGGTTGAAGCTTTAGATTCTGTGGCAGGTGCATCCGGTAATGTGATTTACGAAGAAGCAACCCAGAAAATTCGCGGTCAAGTTGCACAGGGTATTTCTTTGACAGCCTCAATGTTGGGAACACAATTATTCCCTAATATGTTTATGCAAATGGCATCAATCGGTGAAGAATCTGGTTCTCTGGACGATATGTTAAATAAGGCTGCCGGTTACTATGAAGAAGAAGTGGATACTGCGGTTGCCAATATTTCTTCTTTGATGGAACCGATTATTATGGTGGTATTGGGTGGTATTGTAGGTGTAATTTTGGTTGCATTGTACTTGCCATTGTTCAACTTGGGTAATGTGGTCGGTTAATGGATTATTATTTACCTTTGTTATATATTGGATTTCTACTATTTGGACTATTGTTTGGCAGTTTTTTAAATGTAGTTATCTATCGCTTGCCGATTATGCTAGAACGTGCTTGGAATCGCCAAGCACGTGTTCAGCTCGGATTAGATGAAACCAAAGAGGATAAGCAAACGTTTAATTTAGCTTATCCTCCTTCTCATTGTCCTCATTGTAAAAGAGAAATTAAGCCTTGGTCTAATATTCCTTTGTTGAGTTTTTTACTACAAAAGGGACGTTGTGTTCAATGTGGTAATCCTATCCCATGGCGTTATCCGTTAGTTGAGTTGATAACTGGTGTGTTATTTGTAATTGCTTTTTGGCATTTTGGTTGGACGTGGAATGTTTTGGCTGCGGTTTTGTTTACACTGTTTTTAATTCCAATAATATTTATTGACGCTAGAACCCAATTACTACCAGATATACTAACATTGCCATTGTTGTGGTTAGGATTATTGTTTAATATAAGTGACCTGTTTGTATCTTTGTCTGATGCTGTTTTAGGTGCTGTTGTTGGATATGTGAGTTTGTGGTCATTATACCAATTGTTTAAGTTATTAACTGGTAAAGAGGGAATGGGGTTTGGCGATTTTAAACTATTGTCAGCGTTAGGTGCATGGTTTGGCGTAATTTCTCTACCAATAATTGCTTTATTAGCATCTGTGATTGGTTTAATTTTTGCCGTTATATTAAACATTCGTAAAGGACAAGCCATGCCATTTGGACCGTGTTTGGCAATTGCAGGTTGGATTATGTTGATATTTAATACTCCGATAATGCGTTTTGTTGAATGGTGGGTAATTGGTAAAGCATAATATGACTACTCATTGGATTGGTTTAACCGGCGGAATTGGTAGCGGCAAGAGTACCGTTGCCAATTTGTTTTCTTCACGACACGGTATTC
>JAFWUA010000153.1 GCA_017518785.1 Neisseriaceae bacterium | reverse complement strand
CTTCGCTACGCTCAAAATGACGAGTAATAGAAAAAATCGAGTTTTGCAGGAGTCTCTACTTTTTAATGCAAATGAGAAAATTATCATTTGCAGATTGCCTGAAAAGCTTTTTTAACTCCTTTTTATTAAAAAAATTTGAAGTTTTGCAGTGGTTTCTTATGGCTTACAAGCATCTCACCGATTTAGAAAAATACACCATATCATAATGGGGGGTAGTAACAATTTTACTTTAAGAGACTCCTGCAAAACCAGATTTTTTCATTACTCGTCATTTTGAGCAAAGAAAAAAATATTTACAAAACAATAAATTATATTCTTCATTTCACTGTGTGAAATTCAGAATGACGGGTTTTGCAGGAGTCTCTTTAAGAAAAATTGCCATTGCATTATGGCGAAGTGTATCTACTATCAGCAGAGAAATTGCTCGTTGCAAAGCAGCTTGATTTGAGTGATATATTGATTATTAATAAAATGTAAAATAGAAAATGATATAAGCCTCTGTCTTTGTTTATAAAACTATTTTTTATCCAACTGCGACAGCACAATTTTATCGTATAAGCAATCAGGTATAAATTTCATCAGTAGCGGAAACAGTTTGGCATCTTTTGTAGTGCGATAGATAGTTTTGGGGTTGTCTGCGGTGAGTGCGTGAATCATTGCCTTAACTGTGCTATCTGTGGTTGGTGTTTGCCAGTAAGTTGGTTTATCCATATATTCTCTAAAATTATCTGTAAGTTTTTGATAATCTTCAATTTTATTTGGAATATTTTTGCCTGAATTTTTCCAAAAATCAGTTTTAACTCGTCCTGGTTCTATGGCGATAACTTGAATACCTGTGTGTTTAAGTTCTTGTCGTAGTGCGGTGTGCATACCACGTAGAGCGTGTTTACTTGCAGCATACCAACCGATGCCAACACAGGACGCATGAGTGGCAAGTGATTCGGTGATGACAATTCTGCCTGATTTTTGCTCTCTCATTTTTGGCAAAACCGCTTTCAAGCAGCGAGCTACACCAAACACATTTACATTAAATTGATAGTGAATATCTGCTATATCAATGCTTTCCACTGTACCATACACTCCTAAACCTGCGTTAGCAAGCAAGCCGTCAATGCGGTTTTCCTGTGCTAAAATCGTCTGACAAGCTGCATTTACGCTTTCATCATTGCACACATCAAGGGGAAGGGTGGTAGCACCTTTTGCAACCAAGTCCTGCATTAAATCTGCACGGCGTGCAGAAACATAAACTTTGAAACCACCCATTTGTAACAATTTTAGAGCACAATCACGCCCAAAGCCCGATGATGCACCTGTTATCCATATGACTTTTTGCATGGTATTTTGTCCTTTCAGTTTGTCTTAAAATAGATATAGACAGTAATGATGATATTTAATAGCAATTATTTTTTATTTCGATATTTGTAAGCAACATTTGTTCTAATAGTGAGTTATCGCCTTGTATAGTTGAGACTTCGGAAGCGTGAATCATTTCTTCTTTGGTCATGTTCTCCCAGTGAATGGTGTAGTTGTTTTGATTGGCAAGTTGTTCAATCATATAGCGGATTGTGCGACCATTACCTTCGCGAAATGGGTGAACCGCATTGTATTCTCCTAAAAAATAGGCAGCCTGATGACAAAATTCTTGTGGCGATAAATTTGATAAAAAATTTTGTTTTTTCAAATTATTAGCTATTTTTTTGCAATATGATTGAATAAAACGATGAGAACAAAAACGACTTTTGCCTTTGCTAATATCGACTGTGCGAATTTTGCCAGCCCATGAGTAAATATCTTGAAATAGGTGATAATGTATTTTTTGCAAATGGTTTAGGTCAAATTTGCCATTGATTGGCTTTTGAGTAAGCTCAATAGAGCGAAACCAAGTGATGTTTCGCTCTTTTTTTTCCAAGATGTTTTCGTCTGTGATATTGAGTTTGTTTTTGAGAACGCCGTCTTTATTGGTATATGGGTCAAGGTTAGAATATTTATCTAACTGCATATTTTATACTCGTTTTAAGGCATCTTTAATGACTTCTTCGGCAGTTTTTTGTCCCAACGCTACTAACTGTGCGTCTAACACCATTTCTGCATCAGGTTCTAAACCCTCCAATTTCCATGAACCAATGCTGTTAATCAATTGATGGCGAAAATCAGCCGAAATTTCAGGTAAAAAATGATACTTCTGCATTTGTACAAAAATTCCATTTGTAAACACGATAAAACCTGTAGATTATACCATGTTTTAAAAAATCATATTCTTGAAAGTACTACTTTAATTAATCTTTCCGGCAGACCGAAACTTTTGCAAAACTCGTCATTTGTAAATTTGTAGTAGGAAAATGAATAATATAATTGTTTGTTAAATAAAAAGATTTGCAATGAAGTTCGGAATGACGAATGAAAAAAGTGGGTTTTGCAAAAGTTTCAAAATGCAAATGTTTTACGATTAGTTTTTTGAGAGTATTGGAGTTTGTGTGAAACTCTTGTTTTTGATTTTGGTTATATGTTGATGAGGTGTTTCTTGTGTTAAAAGGTCTGTCATAAGTCAAACTATATTAAAATAAATGTGTTAAGTTTTCCGGCAGCGTGTTGTAAATCGGTTATACTCTGCCGATTGACTTGCAATAAATTTAACTTATTAAAATTGGGAATGATGAAAATGAGCTATAACAGCGATATTTTAGTGATTGGTGCTGGACCTGCTGGTTTGAGTTTTTGCAGCGAATTTGCAGGTAAAAATGTCAAAATAATCGTAATTGAACAATTAGCACGAGAGGTTTTAGAAAAACCACCATTTGATGCAAGGGAAATTGCACTAACTCATTTATCTTGTGAAATTATGCAACGTTTGGGAATTTGGGAACGTGTGCCGGAAGATGAAATTTTCCGTTTGCGTGAAGCAAAAGTTATAAATGGTACTTCGCCATATCAGTTGCACTTTCCACAACCGATGCGTGCACGTGGTGGTGAAACCGATCGTTTAGGTTATCTCATTCCCAATCATCGTATTCGTCAAGCTGCTTATGAGGTGGTTAAAGAGCAAAGCAATGTTCAGATTTTAACTGAACGTTCCGTTGGTGATGTGCATATTCACAATGATAATGTTAGTGTTACTTTGGATAATGGTGAAATAGTAATTGCAAAATTATTAGTTTGTGCCGATAGTCGTTTTTCTTCAACGCGTCAAAAAATAGGCGTGCCAACTGATATGCACAATTTTGGTCGTACTGTGATTACTTTTCGTGTAAATCATACTGAAAGTAATGGACATACTGCTTTGGAATGTTTCCACTATGGACGTACTTTGGCAATTTTGCCTTTAACTGAACACATGTCGAATATGGTGATTACCATTGATAGCGATAAGGCAGAACGTATTATTAATTTGAGTGATGAAGAGCTTGCACAAGATATTTATACCCAAACTGGTGGTCGTTTAGGTGATATTAAAGTTGCGAGTACTCGTCATACTTATCCATTAGTTGGCACTCATGCTCGCCGTTTCTATGCACAACGTTGTGCATTAATTGGTGATACTGCGGTGGGTATGCACCCTGTTACTGCACATGGATTTAATTTAGGATTGCAAGGTGCTGATATTCTTGCAAAACAAGTAATTCGTGCTCTTGAAAAAGGTGAAGACATAGGTTCTCAATCTGTTTTAACTTCATATAATTTTAAACACATGTTAAATACTCGTCCCCTGTATCATGGAACTAATGTTGTAGTTAAATTATTTACTAATGAAAGCCAGCCTGCGCGTATGTTGCGTTCAGCTGTGTTGAGAGTGAGCAATAACTTGCCCATAGTTAAGAAAATGATTTCACGTCAATTAACTGGTTAATCACCATTTGAGTAAAAGCATACCAGTTACATGGTATCTGGTATGCTTTATTTTATTGGTGGAATAATAAATGACATTTATAAAAAAGTAATTAATTTTATGGATAACATTGTTTCTATTGTAGAAAATAATATTTTTGATGGCGATACCTTCAATCGTGGTGCAGCAGATAGTGCTTTGGATAAAATTGCTACGCATAGTGTTGATTATGCAGATATTTATGTTCAACAAGGTGTTTATGAAACTTGGCATTTAGATGAGTCTATGGTCAAGTCTGGCAGTTTTTCGACTCGACAAGGTTTTGGGGTGAGGGCGGTTAATGGTGAAAAAACTGCTTTTGCTTATGCGGATAATTTAGATAAAAACGCCTTATTAAATGCCGCAGATGCGGTTTGTAAAATTGGAGTACGAGGACAAAGTGCTCGTGTTCGTATTTCACCATCATCACCAAAGGAATCGTTATATACAATAGATAGTCCAATTAAATCTATGGACGCGGCTCAAAAAGTAGCACTACTTTATAAAATCGATAAAGAAACCAGAGCACTTGATGTACGAGTAAAACAAGTAAATGCAGTATTAGCAATGAGTTACGAGCATATTTGGCTGTCTCGATTTGATGGGAGAGTTCATGCAGATATTCGTCCATTGTTGCGTTTATCGATAAATGTGATTGTCGAAGAAAACGGTAGACGTGAACAAGGTTCGGTTGGTGGTGGTGGTCGTTACACGATGGATTATTTCACAGATGAGAGAATTTCATCATATATCCAAAAAGCAGTTAATCAAGCAGTTATTAATCTTTCAGCTCGACCAGCACCTGCCGGAGATATGACTGTGGTATTAGGTTCAGGTTGGCCAGGAGTGCTGTTACATGAAGCAGTAGGACATGGTTTGGAGGGTGATTTTAATCGCAAAGGTACTAGTTTATTTAGCGGTAAAATCGGAGAAAAAGTGGCTGCATCAGGCGTAACCGTTGTCGATCAAGGAAATATTCCCAATCGTAGAGGTAGCCTAAATATCGATGATGAGGGTAATTTAACCCAAGAAAATATATTAATCGAAGATGGCGTATTAAAATCCTATATGCAGGACGAAACTAATGCCAGATTAATGAAAATGCCTATTACCGGTAATGGCAGACGAGAAAATTACGCATCACCAACCATTCCTCGTATGACTAATACCTTTATGATGAGTGGTTCGTATGACCCACAAGAAATAATTGAATCTGTTGATTATGGAATTTATGCGGTTAATTTTGGCGGTGGGCAAGTTGATATTACTAATGGTCACTTTGTGTTTGGTACTTCGGAAGCTTGGTTAATTGAGAAAGGAAAACTAATCCACCCCATTAAAGGTGCAATGTTAACCGGTAATGGAGCACAAACACTTAAACACATTAGCATGATAGCTAATGATAGTGCTTTGGATTTAGGTGTTGGTGTATGTGGTAAAGAGGGGCAGAGTGTTCCGGTTGGAGTTGGTTTGCCAACTATACGTATTGATGCTGGTTTAACCGTTGGTGGCTCGCAAGTGTAAATAAAATTTAAATAGTCTGCCGGAAAGATTAAATCCAAAGGATTGATTATGAAAAATCGAGTTCAAAATATACATTTTGTTGGCATAGGTGGCACTGGAATGTGTGGCATTGCTGAAGTTTTGCATAATTTAGGTTATAGCGTCTCTGGTTCGGATTTATCGTCTAATGCTGCTACCACTCACTTATCCGAAATTGGCGTAAAAATATTTCAAGGGCATAACAAGGAAAATATTGAAAATGCACAAGTAGTAGTTACATCTACGGCGGTTAAATCTGACAATCCAGAGGTAGTTGCTGCATTAGAAAGACATATTCCAGTTATTGCACGAGCAATGATGTTGGCAGAATTAATGCGTTTTCGTCAAGGCATCTGCATTGCGGGTACACATGGCAAAACCACTACTACCAGTTTAACTGCTTCCATTTTAGCGGCTGCTGGATTAGACCCAACTTTTGTAATTGGTGGTAAACTAATTGCAGCAGGCAGTAATGCCAGATTAGGACATGGACAATATATAGTTGCAGAAGCAGACGAATCTGATGCTTCTTTTCTATATTTATCACCATTGTTTACAGCCGTTACCAATATTGATGAAGACCACATGGATACTTATGATCATAATGTTGAAAAACTTCATCAAGCATTTATTGATTTTATTCATCGTATGCCTTTTTATGGTAAATCATTTTTATGTATTGAAAATGAGCACGTAAGAGCAATTTTGCCACGTTTACAGCGTTCATTTTCCACATATGGTTTGCAAGATAATGCCGATATTTTTGCAACAGATATTAATGCTGTTGGCACTCAAACCTGTTTTAACGTGCATTGCAAACACATGCAAATCGAGCCATTTCCAGTTTTATTAAATTTACCAGGAGAACATAATGTTCTTAACGCATTGGCAGCAATAGGGATTGCATTAGAATGTGGGGTTAGTATCGATGCAATTATTGATGGATTGAAAAACTTTCAAGGAGTTGGCAGACGTTTTCAAAATTGCGGTGAATTAAAACTTCCCAATGATTCCGGCAGTGTTACCTTGATTGATGATTATGGTCATCACCCTATTGAAATTGCTGCAACCATTGATGCAGCACGTGCTTCTTATCCTGATCGCAGATTAGTTTTAATATTTCAGCCACATCGTTATACACGCACGCGAGATTTGTTTGAAGATTTCGTTAAAGTATTAAATAAAGTAGATGTATTAGTTTTGGCAAATGTTTATGCGGCAGGTGAAACTCCGATTGCAGCGGCAGATAGTCGTGCTTTATCCCATGCAATTCGTGTTCAAGGGAAAATTGAACCGATTTTTGCAGGTGAGGTGGAAGAAATTCCCAATATTATCGTCAACGTGTTGCAAGATAAGGATGTTATTCTGAATATGGGTGCCGGCAATATTAATAAAATTCCAGAATATTTGCAGAAATTTTTAATGGGATAAATGTGTTAATGACGGCATTAATGGCAAGTCTGAAACCTTTGCAAAATCCGTCATTCGTAAATTTGTAGTGAGAAAACAAAGAATCATAACTTGCTGTTTTTATAAAAGATTCTTCGCTTACACTCAGAATGACGAATGAGGAGAAAGCGAGTTTTGCAAATGTTTCAGTCTGCCGGAAAGGTTTTTTATAAAAAAGATGTTTCCGGCAGACTTGATTTTGCAATACACCAAATTTTTTGTGCGTAAACTTGGAAGTTATGCAATTATCGTGCCATAATCACGGGTGTTTGTCAGTTTAAAATGAACTTAAAATGTAAACTGTTAAATACAGTCGTAAAAAACAAAATATTTTTATAATTATTAAATAGTTAAGAGGTGGTTTAAGTGAAAAAAAGAACGAATGCCAAACAGTCGACTTTTGAACGCTATCGTGGATTGATAATATCCATTGCCATCTTTTTGTCGTTAATCGCATTAATTGCTATTTTTTCCATTTATTTTTCAAGATTATCTGGTGTTAATGTTAATCGTGCACAATCTGCTACCAATTTGCATAACTCCGTGCTGTTAATAAACCAAGACGCATTTCGGCTAAAAGATATATACGATCAAGACCAAAATTCCCCATTTGCCCAAGCAACCATAACGCGTATGAGAGATAACATCAAATACGTACGTGAAGAATTAGATAATTTTGACGATCAAGATCTGATTGCAGGAATAAAACAAAAATGGGCAACATATAGCAAACAACTTAACGATTACCTTGCTGTTGCAGATGAAGTTCATGCGGATACTTCTGCGGCATATGCTTTTATTGATGCAGTGAATGACAATGGCACTGCCATTGCAGTTGAAACAGCCACACTATCAGAGGGATATGCTAAAAATGCACAAAGTCAAATCAAAATTCTACAATTAATTCAAATAATTGGTGTTGTAGTTGGTGTTTTGTATTTAGGTGTTTCGGTGTTCCATTTTATCGGACAAATGCGAGCTATGGACAGAAAAGCCGAAAATGCTTGGCATGAAGTAGAAGGTATCATGTCCACCTTGCGTGAGGGGTTGTTTTTGGTAGATAAAGATTTGAGAATTGGTGGTCAATACTCATCTGCATTGGAACATATCATCGGACAACGCAAATTAGGTGGTAAAAACCTATTAGACATTTTAGAACCAATTATCAATAGCAAAGATTTGGACGTAACCAAAAACTTCGTTGGTCAATTATTTAAAAAACGTATTAAAGCCAATTTAATTGCCGACTTAAATCCATTGAATAAAGTTGAAGTTGAAGTTGATGATTTCAGTGGTTTCCATGTAAGACGTTGGTTAAGTTTCGCATTTTCTCGTGTTTACGATGGTTCTGAAATTGAACGCGTAATGGTCAACGTATCAGACATCACCGCCGCAGTTCATTTGGAAGAACAATTAGAAGAAAAACGCCAACAAAACGATCAATCAATGGACATGTTGGGTACTCTATTAGATACCGACCCACAATTAGTCAACGGTTTTCTTCTTTCAGTACGTTCTTGCATTGATAACGTTAATGCTGTACTACGTGATCAAAGTAAAGGTGTGGCAGAACTTAAAGTTAAATTACGCGATATTTATCGAGAAATGCACAGCATCAAAGGCGAAGCATCTGCTTTACGTTTAAGTGCATTTGTTACTTTGGCAACTAATTTTGAAGAAAAAATTCGTAATCTTCAAGAAGCACCTCACTTAACTGGTAATGATTTCTTGCCACTAACAGTAATGTTAGACGAAATGGTCAATACATTTAATCGCATTAAACAATTAGCAGACCGTTTAGGCTTGACTACTAATGGCAAAAAAACAAATTCCGGCAGTGTTGGTAATATGCAATCTAATCAAGGTGGTAGTAGTAGTGTAATGCAAAAATACTTTGAAAATTTTGCATCTGATATTGCCAAACGCAATGAAAAAGAAGTAAAAGTTGTTTGTCGTGGCATGGATTCTAATCGTCTCTCTCCTGAATTAGCCAATACTATTAAAGAAGTAACCTTGCAGTTACTGCGTAATGCGATTTGTCATGGCATTGAAGTTCCGTCAGAACGCCGCCGTTTGGGTAAACCTGCGGAAGGTAAAGTACAATTACAACTTCACTTTACTGATAATGACATGGCAGAATTAATTGTGGAAGACGATGGTGGTGGTTTAAGTTTTGAGAGGATTCGTGCCAAAGCGGTAGAAAAAGGTTTATATACACAAGAGGAAGCAAAGAATTTAGGCAGAAAAGAACTAATGCAATTAATATTCTCTTCTGGATTTTCCACAGCAGATAAAAGCAACGAAGATGCCGGACGTGGTGTTGGTATGGACGTGGTAAATAAACGCGTGCAAGATATTGGTGGTAAATTAAAAATAGCATCTGCCGCAGGACAATACACTCGTTTTACCATAGTTGTACCATTAAATAAGATAGTGTAAAAAATGTATAAACTTATGATTGTTGATGATTCCAATATCATCAGAAACAGAATCAAGCGTGGTTACAATGCTTCGCAATTTGAATTAGTAGGAACTGCTACTAATGGTATTGAGGCATTGGATTTATTTAAAAAATTGCGTCCAGAAGTAATCACTATGGATTTAACCATGCCAGGTATGGACGGTTTGGAATGTATTTCTCGTATCATTGATATAGATCCTGATGTGCATATTTTAGTGGTTTCGGCACTATCCGATAAGGCAACTGGTATCAAAGCGTTGGAATTGGGAGCACAAGGATTTATCTGCAAACCATTTACAGATGAACAATTAATCGAAGCATTAAATGAAGTAGTATTAGACGACTATTGATAAAAATTTATAAATATACACTGCCGGAAAACATAAAAAATATTGTTTTAGCTTGGTTAAAGTTCGCAGAAACTACGATTTGATTGCTTCGCAATCCATTGATTTACTTTGTAAATCAATGATTTTAGTCTAACGACTAAAATAAACCTTGTTTTAGCTTCGCAGAAACTACGATTTGAT
>JAFWUA010000152.1 GCA_017518785.1 Neisseriaceae bacterium | reverse complement strand
CCGTTCTGAATATAATCGCCAAAGATGAGCAGAATTTAGGCGTTCTCCGCCGTCAAATCGCCGTGTACAATCATTGCATTTGTATCGTTGCTTACCGTTCCTTTTTCCGTTTTTTTTGGTGCGTTTAGAGCCGCAAAAAAGGCATTTTTTGTGTTCAAAACCTTTGACCTTTCTAAAAAGCAGTAATGATAAGGCTTTCAGAGATTTTTAGCACCCATTTTGTCCTTTACGCCTTTTTTTTATCTTGACTTGTCGATCGAGTTGGTGGGTTGAAGACCCACCATACCGCGTTTCTTTTTGGAAATTAGTGTATTGCAGAGGTTTCAGTCTGCCGGAAAGTAAATAGTCTGCCGGAAAGTAAATAGAGACTCCTGCAAAACTCGATTTTTTTTATTACTCGTCATTTTGAGCGTAGCAAAGAATCTATAATAAATTAGATTCTTCATTTCACTTCGTGAAATTCAGAATGACGAGTTTTGCAAAGGTTTCATGCTATCTGAAACAAAAAAATACAAACTACCATAGGGGGGCAACCCACCGCAACGCCATAAGGCGTTGAATACACGATAAACATATGGAAACTTTTGCTAACATTTAAAAAACTCATTCTTTTTTTCTTTGCCCCTATGGGGCAATGGTGGGTTGAAAACCCACCCTACGGCAGGTTTCATTCTTTTGTTACAGAAAATTGAAACAAAGAGACTCCTGCAAAACTCGATTTTTTTTATTACTCCTCATTTTGAGCGTAGTGAAGAATCTTTATAAACAATGAATTAGATTCTTCATTTCACTTCGTGAAATTAAGAATGACGAGTTTTGCAGAGTTTTAAGTCTGCCGGAAAGTAAGTAATCTGCCGGAAAGTTTATGTAAAACCTTTCCGGCAGACTATTTATTATTTTTTATTGTTAAATAATTATGGTATTCATCTGAACCCAAACTGCATACATATCATCATCAATTCCAACTCCAGTTTGTAATGAGTGTTGCCACACTTGGTAACCATTTTGTTCGGCAATTTGATTCCACTTACCGCCATCTACATCGTTGCGATCTGGTGTGTCTCCTTGATTGCCAATATCCACAACATTTGCACCATTAACATGCAATGCTTGTTTTTGATTAGATGAGTCAACATTTGCTTTAATATTTTCAAATGTCAGTCCATGTAAAGTTCCGCCATTCATATTAACAATTGCGTTGCCGTAATCCAATAGTGCATCAGTAGTGTTGCCGAATATATCGGATAGAGAAATATTAAATGCACCTTCTCGAACCCACACTCCGTTATCTTGTTCAACTAATTGATTATCATCATTTGCAGGTGGCAGATTAAGATTAATTCCAAAATCACCATCATGGAAATCTTCGATAGTTATAGTTTGGTTCTTATGTTGTAATAATGTTATATCTAATGTGTTAGTGCTATTATAGAATTTGCATTCTATGTAATCTTTGCCATCATAGGAACATATATATGTATTTATATAAGCATTGTTGCTTACTTGAAATGCACTATCTAAATAGAATTCTTTATTAGAAAATAATCCATCATAATACACATGAATTTTGCCATTATTACTATCAAAAGTGTAAACGGAGTCATCAAATGCGTTTTCTACATGAAAGTCATCAAATGCGTTTTCTACATTAAACACAATCTTTCCTCGACCATCTGAATCGTAAATAATCGTGCCATTAACTGCATAATAGCTATCATAGCCAGCTCCGCCCTCCAAACGGTCTTTTACAGAATTAGCAGTTAGGGTATCGTCCCCATATGAGCCATAAAGATGCCCTTCTAATTTATTATCTTTAAAATTTACAGAAACTCCATCGGCTGCAAATTTTCGATAATAATCTCTGCCAACTCCAGTGCCATCAATGGTTAAAAAACTCAAATAACCATCTTTGGATTGTTCAATGTACTGCCAATCTCCTGCTATCCCTGCTATCCCTGAATCAATGCCATAGTTTATTGCTGAAATTTCATCAGATTCATTGAAATTGTAAGATGTGTCATTTTCGTTGTATTTCATTTTTAATAACAACATTTCTATGCGATCTTCCATCCAATGAGTACTCATGCCATTGGGATTTTCGCGTGATGCCAAGTTTAGACAACCTTTGTTATTGATATTATTATTGTGAAGGTCATAATAGTCGCGAGTGGCTTGATTATTGGGAAGAATGGCAAAGGCATTGAGTTTTTGCAAAGCATAACGAATAGCCATACCATCGTATGAATCTTCCATAGCTATTGAGACTATTGCATCGGCTGATAATTCGGCAAGAGAAATTATTCGCCCAGATATTGATTCCTCTTCAATAATGCCATTTAGAAAATCGATACGGTGATGCAAAGTCTCACGATTATTGGGAAGAATTTCATAAGGAATATTAAAGAACAAGGACAATGCATTAAGCATATCTTCCAATGTACCATTATCGTGATTATTGGAAACATGTTCTAATAACTGATTCATTACATTGATGTTATTAAAACTTCCATCTATTTTTTCTAACAAAGCTCCTACCGATAGAGTATCAACAAGTTGGTAGATGGCATGAGATTCCCAACCAATAAGATCTATACCATCATCGTCAACATCTTCAATAAAGGTATCTTCTACTTTACCAACTTCCTCGTTGGTAGTGGCGGTAACAGACCAACCTTTATTGGCAATATGGTTGGTAATCATATCTTTATTAAATGACGAAGAAGAATCTGGATTTAGAGCAGCAAAGCGTTCATCAGTAGCTCTCTTAATTTTAAAACCTGGTGCATTAAATATATAGGCATGCTCTGTATTATCAGGGAATAGCCGAGAAAATGCAGATGCTAAATGACCACCCAAAGAGTGTCCCACTACCGTTATTTTTGTATTGGGATCAATAATGCCCAAGCCATTATTTTCAGAATCAACAGTTGTAATTGCTAAACCAGGTGGAAGAAGTTTG
>JAFWUA010000151.1 GCA_017518785.1 Neisseriaceae bacterium | reverse complement strand
TGTTTTCCTATATCAGCACTTGCCTTACCTGATTCTGGAAGGATTCCACCTTCTGAACTTTCCTATTTTGTTCAAGATATTTTCACCGGAGAAGTTATCGCTGAACATCGAGCAGATATTCCTATGAACCCAGCTTCCGTAATGAAATTAGTTACCAGCTATGCTGCATTAGAAACTTTGGGCAAAGATTTTCGCTGGCGTACCCAATGGCGTGCTCGTGCCCCAATTAATCAAGGCATATTGGACGGTAATATCTTCTGGCAAGGTAGTGGCGATCCTATGATGGAACAAAAAGACATTATCAGTATGCAAGAACAATTACGCCAAAAAGGAATTCACACCATCAATGGTTATTTAGTATTAGACCGCAGTGCTTGGTCATCAAATGGTTCTGCAGAACAATTTGAATCAGACGAGGGTAAAAGCTTCACCATTCCACCGGATCAACACATGTTATCCTACAAAGTAATCTGGATTGAAGCACTAAAAAGTGCTAACGGCAAAATGGACGTAAGCACAAATCCACCTTTTGCTAATATATTAGTTAAAAAAAATATCCAAACCATAGGCGGAAAATGCAATCGTTTTAATCGCATGATAAAAGTGTATTGGGACGGCGAAGCATTACACATCAATGGCAAAATTCCTGCCACATGTAGCGGACAAAGAACATACGTCAACGTGCTGACTTCTCAACAATTTGCCGCAGAAAGTTTTATTGGACAATGGAAATTT
Organism: Neisseriaceae bacterium; assembly: GCA_017518785.1. Taxonomy (GTDB): domain Bacteria; phylum Pseudomonadota; class Gammaproteobacteria; order Burkholderiales; family Neisseriaceae; genus RGIG9985. The sequence goes on along the minus strand of JAFWUA010000151.1, from coordinate 3,965 downwards.
GCCGGCGGTAAAGGAAACATTCAAATGAGAGAAGGAAGTCTGCCGGAAAATTCACAAACTTTGGCAGAACATTTATCTCCACCTTTATCAGAAGTTATTCGAGATATGAATAAAGTTTCCGACAATCTAATTGCTCGCACCTTATTTTTAACTTTGGGAGCAAATAAAGAAGGAGACACTATTCAAAATGCACGCAATACTGTATTCGAAAGTTTCAAACGTACCGGAGTGCCAACTGACAGCTTAATATTAGAAAACGGTTCTGGATTATCACGTGTAGAAAGAATCAGCACTCGCACATTAGGCACTATGCTATACCGTGCTTATTATGAACCACAATTTGGACAAACATTTATCGATAGTCTTCCAATTGCAGGAGTAGATGGAACTTTGCGGCGTAGATTACGTGATGTACCAAATCTCACCATGAAAACAGGAACACTCAAAAACGTACGTGCTTTGGCTGGATACAAATTACCAGATAACGAAGACGAACACCCATTGGCAATTGCAATAATTATCAATAGTCCCCAGTCTGTTGGATATTTAGCAGATATGGATAATTTAGTACGTTCATTAGTTAAAGAATACAATCAAACCCAAAATCGTGTATCATCGCAACTTTAACTATTTAAGAAGACAACAAAATGGCATCAGTCAAAATATACACATCAGGCACTTGCCCATATTGCAATATGGCAAAAAGACTATTGCAAGAAAAAGGCATAAACACATGGGAAGAAATTCGTATTGATAACATACAAAACGGACGCGAAGAGATGATAAATATCACCGGACGGCGTACCGTTCCACAAATTTTTATCGGCGAAACACATGTTGGCGGTTTTGATGATTTAAACGCACTCAACCGCAATGGTAAATTAGATGCATTATTAACGCTATAAATATGCGTTATTAATTTTTTAATCAATTCTTGTAATTATCGAAAGGATCAGCGATGAGCGAACAACCTGAAAATACAGCAGCAGAAGCAAACAATAACCAAGCATTCAATATCGAAAAAATATACGTTAAAAATGCCTCGTTAGAAATTCCAAATGCACCTGAAATTTTCCGCAATCAAGTAGCACCAGAAATGGATATTAAAATCGGTATTGGCAACCGTGCACTTGAAAAAGAATTTTATGATGTATCAATCACTATCACCATTACAGCAAATCTGCCGGAAAACAAAGTATTATTTTTAGCAGAAGTCGTTAGTAGCGGTGTTTTCTTGGTACAAAACTTCTCTGAACAAGACAGAGATGTAATTTTGAACATTACCTGTCCTAATATCTTGTTCCCATTTGCTCGTGAAGCTATTAGCGATTTAATTGTACGCGGTGGATTCCCACCAGTGTACTTAAATCCTTTGAACTTTGAGGCTATGTATCAACAACAGCAACAAGCCAAAGCAGAACAAGCGGCAGAAGAAAATAAACAATAAATTTCTTGTGTAAAAACACAAACAGCCTGCCACAATAGGCTGTTTGTGTTGTTTTCAATCTTAAAAATTTGAATATGAGCCTACTTCAAACCATCATCATTGCCATCATCGAAGGCTTAACGGAATACCTGCCTATTTCATCAACGGCACACATGATTTTCACCGCAGAATTGCTAAATGTACAAAATAGTGATTTTGTAAAACTCTTTGAAATTGCAATTCAATTTGGTGCAATATTGGCTGTTGTCTTTCTATATTATAGAAAATTTTTTAACTTCAAAAACTTACGCTTTTACTATAAATTAATCTTTGCAGTTATCCCTGCATTGATATTGGGTTTTTTATTTGGAAATATCATTGATACTATCTTGGAAAAACCAATTCCAATTGCAATAGTACTGGTAATAGGTGGCATTATCCTATTGTTCATCGATAGATTTTTTAATAATCCACATACCCTTTCTGAAAAAGATATTTCTATCAAACAAGCAATTATCATTGGTTTTTGGCAATGTTTAGCAATGATGCCTGGTACAAGTCGTTCAGCTGCTTCTATTATTGGAGGTATGCAACAAGGATTAAGCCGTGAAGCAGCGGCAGAATTTTCTTTCTTTTTAGCCGTACCCACTATGACAGCTGCCACTTGCTATTCCCTATTCTTTAAAAATTGGGGAGATAACGGTATAACTCAAAAAGGCTATCAATTAATTCTCTCATCACCACAAAATATCAGTCATTTTCTAATTGGCAATGTTGTAGCCTTAATTGTTGCCATTCTTGCGATTAAGTTTTTTATCGATATGATTAAACGCTTTGGTTTTAAACCATGGGGTTGGTATCGGATTATAGCCGGCATTGTCCTATTGATTTATTGCATCAGCAAGTAATTTGTCTAATGAGATTCATCAGAAAACTTATAAATAGAATTTTTTTCGGTTATACTCTCGCACTTCTTGCTACATGGATAGTTAAACAATGAACAAACCAAATATTCGCCGTGCAGTTTATGCTGGTAGTTTTGACCCACCTACTAATGGACATCTATGGATGATTCGTACTGCACAATCCTTATTTGATGAACTAATTGTAGCGGTTGGGGATAACCCTGAAAAACATTGTACTTATTCAGTAGCAGAACGCATTTCAATGCTAAAAGAAATCGTGCGAGAATTTGATGGAGTAACTATCACATCGATGGAAAATCGTTTTTTAGTTGAATATGCCGATGCCATGCAGGCGAAATATATTGTCAGAGGCATTCGCACCGTTGGCGATTACGAATTTGAACGTTCTATGCGTCATATCAATGCAGATTTACATAATGAAATTTCCACCATATTCTTAATGCCACCGCGAGAGTTTGCAGAAGTATCCTCCACAATGGTAAAAGGACTAATCGGACCTAATAATTGGCAAGAAATTGTGCATCGTTACGTACCACAACCAGTCTATGAAAAAATTCTCAAAGATAGACAAAATGAATTGAATAATTAATTTATAAAGTCTGCCGGAATATATAAATCAATATATTATATAAAAATATAAAGACTGCCGGAAAGCATATAAAAAACTTTCCGGCAGTCTTATATTTAAGACCCTCCTGCAAAACTGATAAATATAAGTGCAATTCGAAGCAAATAGCGAAGAAATCAATACATAACAATTAGTTATGAGAGATTTCGAGCAATGCACAATAAAGAAATGTGCCACTGATGCCAGTTTTGCAGTAGTTTCTTTAAAAAATCAAATCCCAAAACCCCTGCACAATAACTCACGATTTTCAATCTTAAACATAGCGTGGAAAACTTGATAATCAGATAGAATTAACGAAGTTACACATAAACGGTTATCCCGCAGATAATGAATTTCAAGCGTATCACCACAACGCAACTGTTGCCACACATAATCAAACTCACTTATGCCATAACCATTAATAGCTACAATCACATCACCTACCGCAAGATGTGCCGCATCGGCGATGGAATCATAATCTATTTTTTTAACTCTCTTGCCAAAACCACAATCCTCACAAGTAGCACCGAATGCCAATTTATGCGTTTCATTTGGAAACGCATCTACCAAATCCGGTTTATCTACTGCAAAAAAATCAAGCACAATGCCACGATTTTTACACACAGATTTCAGTGGTAACTCTTCCAAACCATAAACATACTGCCGGAAAAAATCAGATAAATCAGCACCAACTAAATCTTCTGACACTTCTCTCCAAGTATCATCACAAGTTAGCGTATTACTTACACGGTAGTTATCATATATTTGACGCATCACATCGTCCAAAGAATAACTATTATCAGAAAGAGTACGCAATAAATCATCTAAACACAGAGCCACCAAAGCACCTTTTTGATAATAACTGATTATCGAATTAGCACTATTTTCATTGGATTTATACAATTTTGTCCAAGCATTAAAACTTGATTGAGCAACTGACTGCAATTTACGTCCATACTGATGAGATACATTATCTATTGTTTTTAATATTAATTTTAAGTATTCC
>JAFWUA010000150.1 GCA_017518785.1 Neisseriaceae bacterium | reverse complement strand
TGAGTATGGCAACTTATCGTGTGGCTTTCTTAAAAATTGATGATAATGATGCAGCAGAATTATCAAAAATATTAGCTCCATACGCAAAACTTCAACGCAATCCTTGTAAAAAATAAAAGTATGCTAAAAAGATATTTCCGGCAGAGTTGAACACTCAAAGTATGAAACTTTTGCAAAGCTTGTCATTAGTAACATTGAGCGAAGCGAAATGTAAGAATCTAATTGCTTGTTAAATAAAAATATTATTCACAGACCCTTCGCTTCGTTCAGGGCGATAAGTCGGTTTAGGATGACGAATGAGAAAAAACTGGATTTTGCAAAAGTTTCAGTCTGCCGGAAAAGTTTTTCCGGCAGTGTTTACAAAGAATAGTTTTATAAATAGCTATGAAAGGGTAGATTAATGAATCAAATGATTAAAATTGGCATTGTTGGTGCAACTGGTTACACTGGTGTGGAATTATTGCGAATACTTTCTAATCACCCCAATGCCAATATTGCGGTGGTTACCAGTCGTGGCGATGCTGGCACAAAATTATGTGATATGTTTCCGTCTTTACGTGGAGTTTATCCTGATTTACTTTTTACTCACCCTGATGAAGCAAAATTAGACGAGTGCGATTTAGTTTTCTTTGCCACACCCAATGGCATTGCTATGACGCAGACAGTTGAACTATTAAATAAAGGTGTTAAGGTCATTGATTTATCAGCAGATTTTCGTATTCGTGATATTGCGACTTGGGAAGAATGGTATAAAATGACTCACGCTTGTCCGGATACTGTCAAACAAGCGGTATATGGTCTGCCGGAAATGAATAGGGATAAAATTGCCAAAGCTCAATTAATTGCTAATCCTGGTTGTTATCCTACTTGTGTAACCCTTGCTTTATTGCCATTATTGCGTGCAGGCTGTCTGAAAGCTAATGCACCGATTATTGCCGACTGCAAATCAGGTGTATCCGGTGCAGGACGTAAGGGGGCAGTGGCAAATCTATTGTGCGAAGCTGGTGATAATTTTAAAGCCTACGGTGCAGCTGGTCATCGTCATCTGCCGGAAATCAAACAAAATATTGGTGATATAGCATCAGGCTTTGCCGATAATTTTATCTTTGTACCACATTTAACTCCATTAATTCGTGGTATGCACGCTACTATTTATGTGCAGGCTGAAAATGCTGCTAATTTGCATGAAACATTGCTTGAATTTTATTCCGGCAGTCTTTTTGTAGATGTTTTACCATGTGGCGTTTTGCCGGAAACTCGCAGTGTGCGTGCATCTAATTTCTGTCGTATTGGCGTGGTTAAAGCACCACAAACTGACAACGCTTATATTTTATTTTCAGTAATCGATAATTTAGTTAAAGGTGCAGCAGGACAAGCCGTGCAGAATATGAATATTATGTTTAGTCTGCCGGAAAATGAGGGATTGAAAATTACACCTGTTTTGCCTTAACGCAATTACATAATTTAATACCGGTGTTAATATACACCGGTATTTTATTGACAATGGAAGATTTTTGATATGTTTCGTTCCTTTTTTTCTGCATTCAATCGTGTTAATTTGATGGTGCAAATTGCTATTGGTATTGTATTAGGGGTTATTGTTGGGATTTTTTATCCTGAAATTGGCAGTAAATTTACTTTTTTAGGTGATTTCTTTGTTAAAGCTTTGAAATCTGTTGCACCGGTATTGGTTTTTATCTTGGTATTAGCCGCTGTTGCACGTCATCGTGCAGATAAACCAACCAATATTCGTGATATTTTAATTCTTTATGTTATTGGTACTTTTGCAGCGGCATTGGTGGCAGTAACATTTAGTTTTACTATATCGCCAACCTTGATTTTAAATGTAGATGCTTATGATGCAAGTAATGCACCGAGTGGAGTAGCACAGGTATTAAAAAATCTCTTGATGAATGTGGCAGATAATCCATTTTCTGCTATTGCCAATGCCAATTATATTGGTATCTTGGCTTGGGGTACATTAATCGGTTTAGCATTGAAAAAATCATCAGAAAGCACAAAAACGCTATTGGCTGAATTATCTGATGCGATATCATCAGTGGTGCGTATTGTGATTCGTTTAGCACCGTTTGGTGTATTTGGTTTGGTAGTACAAACTTTAACTGTCGAAGGTACAAAATTTTCTGAATTTGTTAGCATTTACTCCATATTATTAGCAACATTATTGGGTGCAATGGTATTTGTGGCATTGGTGGTTAATCCTTTGATTGTATTTTTCAAAATCCGCAAAAATCCATATCCATTAGTTTTAACCTGTTTGTATGAAAGTGGTTTAACTGCATTTTTTACTCGTTCATCAGCAGCTAATATTCCAGTGAATATGTCTTTGTGTAAGAAACTTAAACTTAATCCAGATACTTATTCCGTTTCTATTCCATTAGGTGCAACTATTAATATGGCAGGTGCGGCTGTTACTATTACCGTAATGGCATTAGCTGCGACTAATACTTTGCAAATTCAAGTAGGTTTCATTGAAGCATTGTTGTTGAGTATTGTCGCATCTTTATGTGCTTGTGGTGCATCTGGGGTGGCTGGCGGATCTTTATTATTGATTCCATTGGCATGTAGCTTGTTTGGTATTGATAATGAGATTGCTGCCCAAGTAATTGGTATTGGTATGATTATCGGTGTAATTCAAGATTCTGCTGAAACAGCACTAAATTCATCAACTGATGTTTTATTTACTACTGCGGCAGAGTGGGGAAAACAGCGTGATTTACCGCTATCATCATCGTCTGATTAGGGTATAAACTATTTTTTGATGGATTATACAACTCTGCCGGAAAACTTTTTCTAAATAGTTTTCCGGCAGACTTAATAGTTTTGTGTTTAATATATAATTTATAACAAGAGCAATTAATTAAACCTTATCTTTTTTTGTGACCCAAATTACAAACCTTCTGCTTGCATTGCGTTTTTAACGCCTACATCTTGCATTAAATTATTCATCAATGCTACTAAATTGGCAAAAGGTGTTAAATCAATGCCAACGCCTACGCACCAACGCAAGATAACAAATAAATAAGCGTCCGCAACTGTTTTCACTCCTGCGATGTATTGTTTATTTTGCAAAGCGTTATTGGCAATATTTAATAAATTGGTGATTTTTTCGCGTGCTTTTGCTTGAATATTTGCATGGGCAGTTTCGTCATCGATTAAACGAAATGGTGCGAAAATACCTACAAATGCACCGTGTAAATCAGCATTACAGAAAGCCAGCCAACGCATTGCATTGGCACGAGTTTGTAAATCTTTGCCACCTAACAATGATGCTTGCGGATATTTTTCGTCCAAATAATGCAAAATTGCCACATTTTGCGTTAAAACAAAATCACCATCAACTAAACAAGGTACAGAACCCATAGGATTAAGTGCTAAAAATTCTGGCTGTTTCAGTGATTCACGCGAAACAGCACAGGCTTCGTAATCTGCATTTGCCCATTCCAAAGCGATATGATCTGCCAAAGAGCAGGCACCAGGCATGTAGTATAGTTTCATTTGTATTAACCTTTCGTTGTTGATTTTTAGAGTATTTTATAGTTAATTTATAGCAAAATCCATCAATGTTAGTTTGCCTTGCCGTATTAATTTATATTGTTGAAAGGCTTACTGCTCTGATGTATTTTGCTCTAAATAGACTATAAAACAACTGCTCATGTTTGTGGTATAGAGATGATAATTTACTACTATTTAGCAAGCTGTTTTTATTCATCTTACTTTAAAACTTTTTTCTGTGGTTTTAATAAATGTATCAAAAATCAATTGTGCCGGATTGGCTTTTTTATTCACAGTCAAGTGTAAAATAACGGCTTGTTCTTTATTATAAAAGCATTTGATATACAATAAATTTTCTTGTTTATCTTTGCCTTTAAGTGCAAATACTTTGTTTTTATCGACTTTTTCTTCGCTGATTTGAGCGAATTGTTGTTTTTGTTCAGCAAGTGCTGCATCAAAATCTTTTTCTAAAACCATATAGGCTTTTGTGCCGTAGATTAGGGCTAATATGTCATCATCTTCCTGTACTGTAATGCCATCGCCACTTTCGGATTCAACAATATCCCAACTGTTGCCAGCAGGTAAGGTTATGGAAAATCCGTATCTCTGATTGTGATATTCAGGATTATTTGGATTGTATAAAATCTGTTCTGCACATACATTTGTGGATAAAACAGTATAACATATTGATAAATAAAGAAATAGTTTTTTCATTTGATGTCCTTTTCGTTTTGATATTCTTCTGCCACCAACCCCAACTTCGCCAACAAAACGCTGTCTTCATTTTCTTCCCTGTTATTCGGCGTTACCAACAATTTGTCGCCGACAAAAATCGAGTTTGCCCCTGCCAAAAAGCACAGGGCTTGCACGCTTTCGGGCATTTGCGTTCTGCCTGCGGACAGTCGCACAAAACTTTGGGGCATAGTAATGCGTGCCACCGCTACGGT
>JAFWUA010000149.1 GCA_017518785.1 Neisseriaceae bacterium | reverse complement strand
ATATGTTACAAACTTGCACATAGTAGGCAATATGATTCCTGCGATTGTAACTGCTGCCGATAAAGATAGTTTGACCTTACGTATTCAAGGAGAAGAAGCACCGGTATTACTGAAAGGAAAAGAGATCGCTTATGTTAGTCGTGCAATTAATAATGAAAAATTTGCCAACCGTCAGATTCGTCCTGGTGCTGTGATTAGGGTGATTAAGAATAAGGATAATTCTTGGAGATTAACGCAAATACCTGAATTACAAGGTGCCATAATTTCTATTGATGCTCAAACTGGTGCGATTAAAGCTATGGTTGGTGGTTATGATTTTTATCAAAAAGAATTTAATCGTGCTACACAAGCTTTACGTCAACCTGGTTCAACATTTAAACCGTTTGTATATTCTGCTGCTTTGGATAAGGGTATGACTACATCAACCCTTATCAATGATGCACCTTTATCATTACCAGGTTTAGGACCTCGTGGCACTGCTTGGGAGCCACAAAATTCTGATGGTAAATACAATGGATTAATGACCATGCACCAAGCTTTGACTGCTTCCAAAAACTTGGTTTCAGTACGTATTTTGATGGCAATTGGTACAGATTATGCACATCAATATGTACAACGTTTTGGTTTTTCAGCAAAAAGTCAGCCAAAATCATTAACTATGACTTTGGGTGCAGGTTCGGTAACCCCGTTAGAAATGGCTCGTGCTTATTCGGTATTTGCCAATGGTGGCTATCGTGTTGCACCGTATATTATTGACCGCATTTATGATGACAGAGGTAATTTGGTAGCACGTACCGAACCATTAGTTGCAGGCAAAACCGCTCCACGCGTTATTGATGAACGCAACGCTTTTATCATGTATCAGATGATGAAAGATGTAACTCGTTACGGTACAGCAGCGTCAGCTTATAAAAAGATGAAACGTGATGATATTGCTGGCAAAACAGGTACAACTAATGACCAAAAAGACGCTTGGTTTGTAGGATACACTCCTTCTTTAACCACTGCGGTTTATATTGGCTTTGACAAACCTCGCACTATGGGACGTGCTGGTTTTGGTGGCAGAATTGCTCTACCAGTTTGGATTGATTATATGAGTTACGCCTTAAAAGACTTAAAAGTTGAAAATAAAGCCACACCGCAAGGCGTAGTAAACACTGGTGGGGAGTACTATTACCAAGAATGGCAATTTACTAATCCAGCTTTGGCAATTGATAATCGTGCAGAAGATATGGAATTTGATGACTTAAATGAAATTTTGCCGATTACCCAAGAGAATGTGCAAACTGTTCCACAAGTGCAACCTCCTGCGACTACACCACCAAATAAAAACAACGGCGGTTTAGAAAATCTATTCTAAACAATACGTTAAATATTTTCCGGCAGACTATTCAAACATCAAATTAGTCTGCCGGAAAGCAATTAAAATCTAATTATTAAGCTACTATTAACTTTTATGAACTTTTATGAGAATTATTGGAATAGACCCTGGCAGCCGCATCACCGGATTTGGCATAATTGATACATCAGAACGCGATGTGCAATACATAGCATCAGGTTGCATAAAAACCACACCACGAGCAAGTCTGCCGGAACGCATTCACACTATTGTTCACGATATTTTTGAAATTATTGAAACATACCGCCCTACTGTTGCTGCGGTAGAACAGGTATTTGTGAATATAAACCAATCTTCCACTTTGATAT
>JAFWUA010000148.1 GCA_017518785.1 Neisseriaceae bacterium | reverse complement strand
TGCGGACAGTTTGACAGGTGTTGCGGTGTCGGCAGTATCGCCTGCGGTGAGTTATGCCGTTGGGCAACATTTCAAAAAAGAAGGCAAGGAAGGCAGTTTTGAACATATTGCCACGCATGCTGTGATTGGTGCATTGACTTCTGCGGCAAATGGCGGCAATGCGTTAAGCGGTGCGGTCAGTGCAGGTAGTGCAGAATATATCGCCCAAGTAACCGCCCAAACGCTATTCAAAAAAGACGCAAACGAATTAACCGCTGATGAAAAACAAACGGTATCATCAATCGCACAACTTGTAGGCGTGGTTTCAGGCAGTGTTACTGGCGATAGTTCAGTGAATGCTTATGTTGGTAATACCGTTGCGACTAATGCGGTGGATAACAATCTGTTAAATCCCAAACATTCTTGGACAGGAAATTATTTGACCGAGAAATCGGCGAATAAAAAAACTTCAGTAACGGTTAGCGGTGATAAAGAGATTATGGATAATCTTAAAAAAGCAGAAAATTGTGCGTTGTATCAGAATTGTGAAGCATTGGCAAATCAGTTTACCGATTGGAGTCGCCAGTATTTGGCAATGGCTGATGAGTTGGACGCACAAGGTAAACATGTGGAAGCGAAACAGGCTCGTGAATTAGCACAACAATCATCAATCGGTGCTGGTATGGCGGTTCGTGGTTTGGACGAGCAAAGAGAAATGGTAAGAAATAATGGTCAGCCTATTCAATCTGCGGATTTTTCAAGGTGGAATGACGGCAGACCGTCTGTCTGGCAAGGGGCTTCTTCTAAAACGCCTGATTATTATTCTGGTAATGTTGGTATCAATATTTTAGGGCATGGTGTAGGTGCTTCATTTATGCAATCTGCATATGACGACAGTTATTCAGGTGGGTTCTATTTTGGTCAAAGCAAGCCTACCTCATCAACGCAACCTACCGTTAAACAGTGGTGGAAATTTGTCGATGTGTCCGTAACAAGTGGCAATATTTTAACTGATGAACACGGTAGAACATTGACTGTGCAAGAACAATTTGACAAGGAAGAAATGCAAAAAAGAACCAAAGAATTTATAGATGGTAAATCCATTTCTACTGGTGCTTGTGTTGGATTTGCTTGTGGTAAAAAGGTTTATTCAGTCGGTAAAAATAAAGATGGATCACCAATGAGATATAGTGCGAATGAAGTAGGTGTTTCTGCCACTCCATTATCCTTTGATTTGGACGGATCAATTACTTGGGAAAATAATAATAACAAGTAATAATAATTGTTGAGATAGGAGTATTTAATATTCCTATCTCATTTCTTAATTCTTACTGTTTATTGCAAATGATAAAATTATCTCAATCAAATATAGTATATATTTTATTTATATTATTTGTTTGTTTATTTGTTTTTTCGTTTTCTTATAGTTTTTATCTTGATTATAAACATCCCGTGAGATTAGATAATGAAGGTGTAGAAAAATATTCGGAAACGAAAAGTAGAATTGAAAAATTATCTAAAATTTTAAATACCAATGAATTTGAAAATGGTGGATTAGGTCGTAGAAGCACCCGAAAATACGAATGGCATTTTCGCAGTTCATATATTTACCTGAACGAATGTAAAACACCCCAAGAGATTGAAACTGCCCTTATTGATAGTGGATTTAACAATGTTTGGGTTGCCATCAATGATATTACATTTGCTTCTGAAGCGTGTGTTGGTGATGTGAATTTCAACATTAAAGCCAAACCACAGGGGGGCAAAGTTTGTATGCAGTTAGACATTTCCGATAGTTGGGAAAAAGGTCGTAATTTAGATAAGCCGCAGTGTTGGAATAATTCCACACAACAAGAAAATGCCAATATTAATGTAAAATCTGTTTCTATTACTGATGAAAATAAACTTTCATCAAAAAATGATGAAAGCGTTGAAAAATACGCAAAAATGGAAAATACAATTAAATTATTAGCCAAAAGTTTGAATACCAAGAAGTTTGAATATTGGGGTTTATATCAGTTAGGAAAATATGAATGGAAATCCAAGTCGTGGATTTATCTTGATGAATGTGTTGATAATATCAACACCGCATTGGTAGATAATGAATTTAAAAACATTTCCAGCACAATTGGAGCGGATAGTTATTATTCTACTGCTTGCATTGGCGATGTTAATTTTCATATAACAAGCAAAGCGAAAAATGGAAAAGTTTGCGGTAAAGTCAATATAGAATACTCTTGGCAAAAAGGGCGAAATCTCAACAATCCAAAATGTTGGAATACACCGATTAAAGCGGAAGATAGCACAACACGCAATATTAATCCGCAATAAAGTAAAGCGGCAGATAGTTTAATCTGCCGTTTTTATTGC
>JAFWUA010000147.1 GCA_017518785.1 Neisseriaceae bacterium | reverse complement strand
TCTTGATAAGCAATCACTTGGGCTCGGATAAAGCCGCGTTCAAAGTCGGTGTGAATAACGCCTGCGGCTTGTGGGGCGGTGTCGCCTTTATGGATTGTCCAAGCACGCACTTCTTTAACGCCTGCGGTGAAATAAGTTTGTAAGCCTAATAAGTCGTAACCTGCTCGAATTAAGCGGTTTAAACCAGGTTCGCTTAAACCCATTTCGCTTAAAAATTCCGCTTTATCCGCATCTTCTAAATCGGCAATTTCCGCTTCAATCGCCGCACACACCGCAACTACGGGCGAATTTTCTTGGGCGGCAAATTCTTGCAAACGCTCGATATAAGGATTATTCTCAAAACCGTCTTCCGCCACATTGGCGACATACATTGCAGGCTTAATCGTCAATAAACACAAGGGTTTTAAAAGTAATTTTTCTTCGTCCGATAACCCTAACGAACGCACGGATTTGGCTTCATTCAAAAACGGCAGAATTTTTTGCAACACTGCCACTAATTTTTGTGCATCTTTATCGCCACTTCTTGCCTTTTTCTCTTCGCGTGCGATTGCCTTTTCCACAGACGCCAAATCCGCCAAAGCCAGTTCAGTGGCAATGGTTTCAATATCGGCAATCGGATCAACCCTGCCCGCAACATGCACCACATTGTCATCGTCAAAACAACGCACCACATTCACGATTGCGTCCGTTTCACGAATATTTGCCAAAAACTGATTGCCCAAACCTTCGCCCTTGCTCGCCCCTGCCACAAGCCCTGCAATATCCACAAACTCCACAACCGCAGGCAAAATGCGTTGCGGATTGACAATTTTGGCTAACTCATTTAAGCGTGGGTCTGGCACTTCCACAATGCCCACATTCGGCTCAATCGTGCAGAACGGATAATTCGCCGCCTCAATGCCCGCCTTGGTTAATGCGTTAAATAAAGTGGATTTCCCCACATTCGGCAAACCCACAATGCCACATTTCAAACTCATAGTAAAATTTCTTCCAATTCAAAACGCATCATTCTATCACGTCAGCTAACGATTGAGGCGTAGGAGTGAATATGAAGAAAATAATTAAAGATAATCTTCTATTAAAAACTTAAATTATGGACTAATCTGCATCAGCATCATAATTTAAGTATATCGACTTAAAAATGATGAGTATTGTAAGAGTTCTTTATCGGTTTTGGTTTGTTTACACCTTTTAATCTTACCGAGTGGGAATAGAACTTGTCTGAAACCTTTGCAAAACTTAATCAGAAACAAAAAAATCAATCCGCCGTAGGCATGGCTCGAAGTCCACCAAAACGCCGACAGGCGTTAGTTATTTGTATTTCAATAACTTTTTATTCATTCCTTCCTGATTATTGGTGGGCTGACACGCCCACCCTACGACGTTACATTTTATAACATTAGCTTTTGCAAAGGTTTATGTCTATCTACGCTTCTTCCAAATTTGCGAAAGATGTTTTCGCTTTATCATTCAGAATGACGTGTTTTGCAAGGTTTTAAGACTGAAACCTTTGCAAAACTTAATCAGAAACAAAAAATCAATCTAATGTAGGCAGGGCTCATGCCTACCAAAATGCCGACAAGAGTTAATTGTCTGTATTTCAATAACTTTTTATTTATTCCTGCCGGACGGTTAGTGGGCAAGGGCCCTGTCTGCAATGTTTCCTTTTATAAAATTAGGTTTTGCAAGGTTTTAAAATTGTTGAATTTATAAAAGTCTGCCGGAAAGTATTCATCAACTTTCCGGCAGACTTAAAATAAATAAATTTAACTATTTAATCTGAAGTTTTCTCATAATCACGTATAAACTGTACGCCTCTTAATTGAGAAGCTAATACCGCTTGACGAATTGCTTCCACCGCTTTAATGCGAATAAAATGACGGCGATAAGCTAATACAATGCGTCTTGATGGAATAGGGGGTTTGAAAGGGATTATGGAGAATAATAAATGGTCGTTTTCGTCTAATGCAGATGCCGGCAAAATACTGATACCTAAACCACTGGCAACCATGTGGCGTATGGTATTAATAGAACTGCCTTGCAAGACATTGGCAATGCCCATAAGTTTTGTTTGTTGCACAGCTAATTCACGACAATTAGATAAGATATTATCACGCATACAGTTGCCTTCGGTTAGCAACAGGACTTTTTCTTTTACTAATTGCTTGGAGGAAATACAGTCATATTCTTCAAAACGATGACCTTTGGGAACAATCACAAAAAAAGGTTCATCATATAAAGGAATGGTTTCAATGCCAGTTTCTTGGAAAGGTTCTGCTACTACAATTGCATCTAATGAGCCTTTTTTTAATGATTCAGTAATAACAGAAGTGTAGTTTTCTTCTAAAATCAATGGCATCTTCGGTGCATTTTTATGCAAGGAAACAATTAATTTTGGTAATAAATAAGGTGCCACAGTGAAAATTAAACCTAATCTAAATGTACCATCTAACTCGTTTTTTTGTAAGTTAGCGATATTGATTAGATTATCAACTTCATCAATAATTAATTGAGCCTGCTCGATAATTCGTTCGCCAACATCAGTAACGATTATTTCATTAAGACTTCTATCAAACAGGCTTACACCTAATTCTTCTTCTAATTTTTTAATAGCAATCGATAATGTTGGCTGACTTACATTACATGAACGAGCAGCACGTCCGAAATGTTTTTCTTTCGAAACGGCGATTATGTAGCGTAATTCAGTAAATGTCATGTGGAGGTTTCCTTATCTTTAACATTATTTTCATCATCAGTAACCGTAGGGGTTTCCGGCAGAGTGATGTTCAATGCCAAAACATCAATACCATTTTGCTCTTCTTTGGTGATACGAATGTCATCAGAAGTGATTGTAACGTATTTGGATAAAACTTCTAATAATTCTCGCTGTAATGCAGGCAGGTAATCGGTGGTTGATTTGCTACCACTTCTTTCATGTGCAATTAAGATTTGTAAACGATCGCGTGCCATTCCAGCAGATGTTTGTCGCTTACCAAAGAAACGATCCAAAATCGAAGCCATGATTTATCCTCTTTTGAATAAACGTTTCAGAAATCCTTTTTTCTCTGGTTCGAGAAAACGCATCGGACGATTTTCACCTAATAGACGTGCTACCACGTCTTTATAAGCTTCTGAAACAATGGTGTCTTCCAAATAAATAGCAGGCATGCCTGTATTAGATGCTTGTAAAACATCTTGCGTTTCAGGAATAACCCCAATTAAATCGATACCCAATAAATCACAAATATCGGTTACCGACAACATATCTCCATTCTCAACGCGCTCACAGGAATATCTATTAATCAATAGTTTTGCTTCAACTTCTTCGCCGCTTTCAGCACGTTTACTCTTACTTTGTAAAATACCCAAAATGCGATCTGAATCTCGAACGCTGGATACTTCCGGATTGGTTGTAACAATTGCTAAATCTGCATAGTACAACGCCATTAATGCACCAGTTTCAATTCCTGCCGGAGAATCACATACAATGTAATCGAATCCCATTTTTTCCGACAATTCTTCAATCACTTTACCAACGCCTTCTTTGGTTAGTGATTCTTTATCTCGTGTTTGCGATGCTGGCAGGATATATAGTTTGTCGCAATGTTTATCTTTAATCAAAGCTTGATTAAGCGTTGCTTCTTCTTGAATAACATTAACAAAATCATAAACTACACGGCGTTCACAACCCATGATTAAATCTAAATTACGCAAACCAACGTCAAAATCAATAACGGCTGTTTTGTATCCATTTAGAGCTAATCCGGCAGCGATGCTCGCACTGGTAGTTGTTTTACCAACTCCACCTTTTCCGGAAGTTACGACAATTATTTTTGCCACAATAATATTTCCTTTTTAAGTTTAGTTACTATTTAACGCAGTAATATTTAATTTTTCACCATCTAATGAAACACAAACCGCATTACGATACAGTGATGGCGGTAGTTGTTTATCAAAAATACGATAAATACCGGCAATCGAAACCAATTGTGCCTGCATGGAATAAACAAAAATACGTGCATTTTGATTTCCAGAAGCACCGGCTAATGCACGACCACGTAGTGGTGCGTAAATGTGGATATTTCCATCGGCAATCACTTCTGCCCCTTGATTAATTGCTGCCGTACAAATAATGTCAGACCCACGAGCGTAAATCTGTTGACCAGAACGTACAGGTTTATCAATAACTAATGTTGGTTTTATTTCTGATTCATTGTTATCTGATTGGGAAACTTCTTCTGAATCTTCTTCATCAAGATTATCTTGGGTTTCTTGATTATCGTTGTCTGATGGCAAAATACTGAATGCCAATCCGCATTGTGCAACTTTTGCTGCATAATCCTTATCGGTATGTCTAACACCAATCACTCTTAAATGTAAATCTTCAAATTGTTGCAATATTTCCTTAATATCAATATCCCAAGGGTTCTCCAAACTGTGCACATCTAATAAAAACGGCATAATTCCAGCATCATCAATATTGGAGAACGATTTTTCTAACCCTTCCCTAATTGCAGAAATATCTACCGTTTTCAAAACTACCGATAGTGTGTCAACACGAACTGATTTTATGGTAAAAGCGGAACTCATTTATGATTTCTATCAATATTGCAAAATTTATAAAAATACGCAAAGTTTAGCGTTATTCAGCAAATAATTCAAGTATATAAGGATAATTATCTGTATTTATAGTAATTTAAATTACAAAAAGACAGCAATCATCAGATAACAAAAATGTATCACATTGAATTAAAATAACTATTAATCAGACTCCACAACAAACGCTCCTAAAATTAAACTATTTAGGAGCGTTTGTACAAGCAATTATTTTTTCTTGGGAGCAATCATCATCACCATTTGACGACCTTCTAATTTGGGACGTTGCTCAACTTGTGCTTCTTCGATTAAGTCTTCTTCCACGCGTTGCAATAGTTGTGCTCCCAGATGTTGATGTGCCATTTCTCGTCCGCGAAAACGTAAAGTTACTTTAACTTTATCGCCATCGGTTAAAAAACGGCGAATGTTTCGCATTTTGATTTGATAATCGCCTTCATCAGTACCAGGACGAAATTTGATTTCTTTGATTTGCACCTGTTTTTGCTTTTTGCGTGCTTCATCACGTTTTTTGGCTTGTTCATAACGATACTTGCCAAAATCCATGACTTTACACACCGGAGGTTTTGCATTAGGGGCAATTTCAACCAAATCCAAATCGGCTTCGTCTGCCTGACGCAAGGCTTCTTTTAAAGGGACAATACCTAATTGTTCCCCATCTTTACTAATCAGACGCACTTCTTTGGCAGTAATTTCGCCGTTAATTCGTGCTTCTTTTTCTGTTGCTTGTGCGATGATAATGCTCCAATTTTAGTTTGAAAAGTTAGGATTATATTACTTTCCGGCAGACTAATACATAGCAATTTATATGTTTTTAATCATTTTTTCCGGCAGACTATTAAGATAAACTTGATTACGTAACAATCTTAAACGTGGTCAAACAAATTAAAAACAGTAACAGATAGCAAGCAACAAACAGCATAGACTAATGCAGTGATGGAGTGTTTATGAATATTTTGCAATTGTTTGACTATAAAACTTTCCGGCAGTGTATTTCTATATAAAACAATTAGATATACACTGCCGGAAAACTATTTAAGCAAATTATTCTACTGATAAAATTGCTTGTATTTCTTGTTGTATTTTACCTACAAACTCCACCACGCTCATTTGTCCTAAATCATCGCCTTTTTGACGCACGGCGATTTTGGTTTGTTCTTTTTCCTTATCGTCAACAATGATTTGATACGGCACTTTGCGTGTGCTGTGTTCGCGGATTTTGTAGCCGATTTTTTCGCTGCGAATGTCGGCAATGGCTCGAATGCCTAATTTTTTCAATTCTTCAACCACAGACAAACAGTAATCCGCTTGGTGTTCGGAAATGCTCATCGCAACCACTTGCACGGGGGCAAGC
>JAFWUA010000146.1 GCA_017518785.1 Neisseriaceae bacterium | reverse complement strand
TCCGTGAGACCAAAGGCACGCATTAACTCTGGCTTGGGTGCGTCCGATTCACGAATGACACGAATCACTTCGTCAATATGCAGAAAAACCGTCATTCTGCCTTGCAAAATGTGAATGCGTTTTTCGACTTGCTCTAAACGATATTGCAAGCGGCGTGTAACGGTTGCCACACGAAACGCCAACCATTCGCTCAAAATTTGTTTCAAGCCTTTTTGAGCAGGCTTGCCGTTTTGCCCCATCATCACCAAGTTAATCGGCGAATTACATTCTAAATCGGTATTCGCCATCAGCGTGTTGATAAATTCATCAGGGTCAAGGCGAGATGATTTCGGCTCAAATACCAGTCGCACAGGCGATTCGTTATCGGAATCATCACGCACTTTGTCAATTAACGACAGCATCAGCGACTTGGTGTTTTGTTGCTCTTGGCTTAATTGTTTTTTGCCTGCTTTGGGTTTGGGATTGGTTAAATCTTCAATTTGAGCCAAAATCTTTTGCGTTGAAACCGCTGGTGGCAGTTCGCTCACCACAATCCGCCATTGTCCGCGTGCGAGTTTTTCCACTTCATACCTTGCCCGCACACGGATTGAGCCTTTGCCTGTTTCGTAAATTTTCACAATTTCATCAGGCGAAGAAATAATCTGACCGCCACCTGGAAAATCAGGTGCAGGTAAATATTGCAATATTTCCGCAGTTTGCAAATTTGGATTGCGTAATAAAGCAACAGACGCCGCTGCCACTTCACGCAAATTATGCGGCGGAATTTCGGTTGCCAAGCCCACCGCAATACCGCTTGCACCATTCAATAAAACAAACGGCAAGCGAGCAGGCAAAACAGACGGCTCATCAAACGCACCGTCATAATTCGGCACAAAATCCACCGTACCCATGCTTAATTCCGACAGCAATAATTGAGCAATCGGCGTAAGTCGTGCTTCGGTATAACGCATTGCCGCAGCACCATCGCCGTCTCGCGAACCAAAATTGCCGATACCGTCAATCAAAGGATAACGCAGAGTAAAATCCTGTGCCATACGCACCATAGCGTCATACGCCGAAGAATCGCCGTGCGGGTGATATTTACCCAAAATCTCGCCCACTACGCGTGCAGATTTCACAGGCTTCGCGCTAGCATTCAAACGCATATCGTGCATGGCATACAAAATCCGCCGCTGCACAGGCTTTTGACCGTCCGCCACATCAGGCAAAGCCCGAGAACGCACCACGCTCATCGCATAAGCCAAATAAGCCTTTTGCGTGTATTCACCTAATGAAAGTTGTTCTGAATTAGCGGGAATTTCTGTCATAACATGAAGAAGAATAATAAAAACCTCACATTATACATGAGGCTTCACCTTATAAGTTTATTAGTTTGGTATTTCCGGCAGTGTTTATCGAAATTAGGAGGAGTGAAAAAAGCCAAACAAATAAATTTATAAGAAGATGAAACTATTTTAAATAAAAACAATCGATACATAAGTTTTAATAGATTTACGAAATGTAAAGATTTAATAAGATTGCATACTGGCAAAGTGATGGATATAATCCGCAATTTTGTATTAATAAACGCTATATTTATTAAAGGAATTAAAGAGATGAATCAAGTAATGGCATTACCTATTCCCACTGGGCACGGTTCTTTGGAACAATATATCCAAACTGTGAACAACATTCCTCTGTTAAGTGCAGAAGAGGAATTTGATTTAGCCCAACGTCTTTTTTTGCGTGATGATTTAGAAGCAGCAAAGAAATTGATTTTATCTCATCTGCGTGTAGTAGTTTCGATTGCACGTGGCTATGATGGTTATGGCTTAAATCAAGCGGATTTAATTCAAGAAGGTAATATTGGCTTGATGAAAGCAGTTAAACG
Source organism: Neisseriaceae bacterium (assembly GCA_017518785.1). GTDB lineage: Bacteria > Pseudomonadota > Gammaproteobacteria > Burkholderiales > Neisseriaceae > RGIG9985. The sequence goes on along the minus strand of JAFWUA010000146.1, from coordinate 5,093 downwards.
TTTTGATCCTACTCGTGGAGTGCGTTTATTTTCATTTGCCGTACATTGGATTCGTGCAGAAATTCATGAATTTATCTTACGTAATTGGCGTTTAGTGCGAGTTGCTACTACCAAGCCACAACGCAAACTATTTTTCAACTTACGTAGCATGAAAAAAAATCTTAATGCCCTATCGCTTGAAGAAGCACAAAGCATTGCAAAAGATTTAGATGTGAAACTTGACGATGTTTTTGAAATGGAACAACGTATGCGAGGCAGTGATATTGCCCTAACTGCCCAAGACGATAGCGATGATGAAGCATTTGCACCTATTGATTGGTTATCAGACAATGAGTCCGAACCTACCTATCAGTTAGAAAAAAAAGCATCGATTGCATTACAAACCGAAGGTTTAGCATACGCTCTATCCAATTTAGATGAACGCAGTCGCGACATTGTGGAAAGTCGTTGGTTAGCCGATGATGGTATGACTTTGCATGAATTGGCAGATAAATATGGTGTTTCAGCAGAACGTATTCGTCAGATTGAAAACAAAGCAATTCAAAAAATGCGAGCATTTTTACCTGCTCAATAATCGTAGAAAATATGATACAAATACAGGAGAGATAATTTAAAATTATTTCTCCTTTTTTAATGGGATAAAAATGCACTACAATCTCAAAATTACCTAAATTGTAAAGGACAAGCAAACATGAGATGGCAAGGACGTAGAAGCAGTACCAATGTAGAAGATAGACGTGGAGGTATGTCTACTGGTGGCAAAATAGGTGGTGGGATTATTGGCTTTATCCTGCTATTGGTTGGTTCATATTACGGAGTAGATTTATCTGGTGTGGCACGTTTGTTAGATAATGGTGCATCTCAAACTACTGCCAATGCACCGATTCAAGAAAGTGCCGAAGAAAAACAACTCAAAGAATTTTCAACGGTGGTCTTGGCAGAGACCGAAGACACGTGGAACGCTTATTTTGCACGTGCTGGTAAAAAATATTCCCCCCCCACTTTGGTACTTTATCGTGGTCAAACGCAAACTGCATGTGGTGCTGGGCAAGCGGTTATGGGACCGTTCTATTGTCCGGCAGATCAAAAAGTATATTTAGACCTATCATTCTATGATGATATGAAAAATCAACTTCACGCCTCCGGTGAATTTGCAATGGCTTATGTAATTGCCCATGAAGTTGGGCATCACGTGCAAAATCTATTAGGTATTAGCCATCAAACTCAAGCGGCAATGCAGCGTACAGACAAAGTCAGTGCTAACAAAATATCCGTATTAGTGGAATTGCAAGCAGATTGTTTTGCTGGTGTTTGGGCTCATGATGTGCAAAACAAAAACCTATTAGAAGCCGGAGATGCCGAAGCTGCATTCCGAGCAGCCGAAGCCGTAGGAGACGACCGCTTGCAACAACAAAGTCAAGGAAGAGTTGTACCAGACAGCTTTACACACGGTTCATCTGCCCAACGTTTAGCCATGTTTAGACGAGGTCTAAACAGTGGCGATCCTAATCAATGCGACACATTCTCCCAAAGCGGATTATCGATTTTCTGATAATTATTTTGTATAAAAACATTTCCGGCAGACTACATTAATTAAGTATTAATAGACTCTGCCGGAAAGGTTATAAGGCGGTTATAAAGCTTTTCCGGCAGACATTTTTTAATGTCTCACCCCACGATGTTTATGACTACGTATACGAATTAGCAGAGTTCCATGAGGTGCAATTAATAGTGATAAAAGATAAAAAGATGCACAAATCAAAATAATTGCAGGACCAGATGGAATATTCACATGATACGATAACAATAGACCTACTAATGATGATGCGATTGCAATAGCAACTGCACCAAATAATATTCTCTCCATGCGTGAAAACCAAAGGCGTGCACAAATCGCAGGTAGCATCATCAATCCTACTGACATCAATGTTCCCAAAGCCTGAAAACCTGCGACCAAATTAATTACCACTAACATTAAAAAAAGGATATGCGATAAACCGCCATGTCCTCCCATAATTCTCATAAATACAGGATCTACGCTTTCAATAAATAATGGTCGGTATATGATAGTTAAGGTGATTATGGTAAAAGTTGCAACTGATGCTATCAAAGTTAAAGAGGGGGTATCTACGGCTAAAACCGAACCAAACAACAATCCTAATAAATCAACATTACTACCATGTCGACTTACTAATACCACGCCCAATGCTAAACAACCTAAATAAAACGCAGCAAAATTGGCATCTTCTTTTACAACAGATAAACGGCTTGCCAAACCAGCTCCTAATGCCATCAATAATCCCGTAATTAAACCTCCCAAACTAATAGCAGGAAGGCTTAATCCAGCAAAAATATAACCAATTGCAGCACCTGGTAATACCGCATGACTCATCGCATCACCCATCAGCGACATGCGTCTCATTACTAAAAATACGCCCACTGGTGCAGCAGATAAAGACAAAAATAACACAGATGCCAAGGCGTAACGCATAAATTCAAATTCGGCAAAGGGAGCGATTACCAATTGATAAATTTCGTTCATTATTGATTTTCCGCAGTTTGAATACACCACTGTTCTGTGAAAGTATCCTGACGAAATAGGGAAGCACGTTGTAGATTTTCACGTGTTAGCACTTCTTCTGTTTTTCCGGCAGCCACCTTTTCACGTGCCATAAGCAATGTATGAGAGAAAAAATTACGCACTTGACGGTCATCATGAAGTACCGCAATTACACCTTGTCCATCTTTCCGGCAGACTGTTAGAATATTTAACAATGCGTTTGTTGTTTGTTCATCAATTGCGTTAAACGGTTCGTCTAATAAGAGAAATTTAGCTTTTTGTACTAACATACGTGCAAAAAGAACACGTTGAAACTGACCATTAGACAATTGAGAAATCAGGCGATTTGCATCTTGTTGCATACCTACGCGTGATAGTGCATTAAAAATGCGTTGTTTTTGTTCATTATTAATACCGCCAAATGAACCAATCTCATACCATAATCCCGACATGGCTAATTCAAAAACACTCATAGGTTGAGAGCGATCGATTTCTGATAATTGTGGTAGATAGGTAATATCATTACGCGATAAGCCTTGCAAATGAATATGACCAGTATCGCATTTTTCCAAGCCCATCAATGCTTTTAGTAAAGTAGATTTTCCAGCTCCATTGGGACCACAAACCGCCCACGATTCCCCTTCATTGAATGTAATACTTACATGATGGACTGCCGGAAAATGACTGTAACTTACCGTAATATTTTCAGCACAAATAGGCATCAGGAAATAACCCAAAAATAAATTAACCAAATCAATATAACAGGAATCATAGCCAAAGCTAACCTTTGAGCAAGCGAATTGGATAGTAGAGATTTCACGTTTATTGATACCTTAACTTACAAATTAAATAGTCCGCCATCATAACACAATCAGAAATCCCTGCAAAATTCGTTTTTTCACTATTGTCATTCTCAATTACACGGATAATATATTTATTAAACAAGTAATTATAGAGACTCCTGCAAAACTCGTCATTCTGAATTTCACGAAGTGAAATGAAGAATCTAACTTATTGTTTATAAATATTCTTCGCTACGCTCAAAATGACGAGTAATAGAAAAAATCGAGTTTTGCAGGAGTCTCTTATATTATTTATTTTGCTTTTGCTACATTAGTAATAATGAGTTTTGTAGGATGTTCAATGAGTTAGTAGGGATTATCATAACCATGTTTTGCGAAAAACACTTATAAAACAATGTGTTAGTTTTAACGAAGTTAAAACATTTAGTTACGAAGTAAATAAAATGATTGCAAAGCAATCGAACTGCAGCTTATGCGAAGCTAAAACAAGGTTTTAGTTGATGCGGATTATCAACCTTTAACAAATACCATTTGTTAAAGTAGATGAGGAAGTCATCAAAGCGAAGTTTCTGCGAGCGTAAGCGATACTAAAACTCGTTATAAAACGAAAAATTAAACTTGTCATAGGAATCATATGTAAAAACCGATAATGATAATAAAGAATCTGATGATGATAAATAAAGAATATAATATTAGTGATAAGCAATCATAAGATAAAGATGATGATGATAAAAAATCTAATGATAGTGAACAACATGAATTAAATGAAGAAGATATAAAGAAAATAAAAGAATTTATTGAATCAGTTAGGGATAAGTTTAAAGAATGGTTAGATGATAAATTCGACTGGCTACCAGACGACTTTAAAGAATGGTTAGAATTAAACCGTTCTGGCAAATTCCATATTTACGATCCATTAGTATTGGACTTAGATGGTGATGGAATTGAATTGCTAAAAGCTAATGGTTGGAATGGGGTTCAATTTGACTATAATTGCGATGGCATTAAATCGTCTACTGGTTGGGTTAAATCCGATGATGGATTATTAGTATGGGATAGAAATGGTGATGGCATAATTAATAATGGTAGTGAAATCTTTGGCGAAGATATGTTTCCACAAAATAAATTAATAACTCCTAATATATCAAATACAAGTAGTGGAAATGCTTCTAATTCCTCATCAAGTGGTAGTATGTCCGTTTCAGGTGCACCATCTAATGCCCAAACTATTATTGAAAATGATGGATTTTATGCTATATCCCAATTAGATAGTAATCAAGATGGAATAATTGATACTAATGATAAAAACTTTAATCAAATAAAAGTATGGCGAGACCTAAATGAAAATGGAATATCAGAAGATGGAGAATTATTCTCTCTTAATCAACTAAATATTACATCTATTAATCTAAATACCGGTAATACCAAAAACAACACTGCCGGAAACTCAATTGGTAAATCATCTACTTATACCAAAACCGATGGCAGTAATAGTAAAATAGCAGATATAAACTTTACATTAGATACAGTTCATAGTGAATATATAGAACATATCACCATTGGTGATATACAAATGCTATTACCATATTTACATGGAGTTGGTAAATTAATAGATTTAAGAGAAGCTGCCACCTTATCACCAGAACTAACAAACTTATTACAAGAATATCAAATAGCTACGCAAAAAGAACAACAAACCGAATTATTAGATAATCTAATGCTATATTGGG
>JAFWUA010000145.1 GCA_017518785.1 Neisseriaceae bacterium | reverse complement strand
GTCGTCCGCACACACATAAAAACAGGTGTGATTTCGCATTTTCTGAAAACGCACCCAAATATCGGTTTGAATATGCTCAACCATATGCCCCAAGTGAATACTGCCGTTGGCATAGGGCAGGGCGGAAGTAACTAAAATTTTTCGTTGTGTCATTTTGCTTGCTAATAGTAATAAATAAAACTTTGGATTATAAACGATGGCTTAATTTTCCGGCAGAGTTTAGTATCTCTCCGGCAGACTTACAATTTTATAGTCAAATAGCTTAAAAACAATAACATCTTAATCTGCCATGTCGTATTATTTACTTGTAGAGACTCCTACAAAACTCGATTTTTTCTGTTACTCGTCATTTTGAGCGTAGCGAAGAATATTTATAAACAATAAGTTAGATTCTTCATTTCACTTAGTGAAATTCAGAATGACGAGTTTGCAGGAGTCTCTTGTACTAATAGTTGCGGAGTACCTGTTATTGTTTTGAATTTGTTTGACATCAATATTTATCTTATGAGTCATTGAAATTTCAACTAATGGGCAATCTCCCAATTTTCACCAACGCCAATATCTGCTATAAGTGGAATAGATAAATTAGCAACTTCTGCCATTAATTTTGGTAATGAATCCACAATATATTGTTGTTCAGATTTAGGTACTTCCAACACCAATTCATCATGAACCTGCATAATTAAGTGAGAGTTTAGTCTGCCGGAACGCAAGAAATTATCCACATTTATCATGGCACGTTTAACTATATCGGCAGCAGTTCCTTGCATGGGGGCATTAATTGCCGAACGTTCGGCAGCAATACGGCGATTACCATTTGCAGAATTTATATCTGGCAGATATAAACGTCTTCCAAATAGAGTTTCTACATATCCCATTTCGCGAGCTAATTGTTTAGTTGTTTCCATATAAGTTGCAACTGCTGGATAACGTGCGAAATAACGAGTAATAAAATTTCTTGCTTCCAAATTGCTGATATTCAAAGAACGAGCCAAGCCATATTCACTCATACCATAAATCAAGCCGAAATTAATTGTTTTAGCATAACGGCGTTGTTCAGCAGAAACATTTGCTACATCTATTCCAAAAATATCGGCAGCGGTACGTTTATGAATATCCTCACCGTGATTAAAAGCATCAATCAAAGTTGGGTCTTCGGACAAGTGAGCCATAATCCGCAATTCAATTTGCGAATAATCTGCACACACAATCACGTGGTCAGTTGGTGCAATAAATGCAGTGCGAATACGTCTTCCTTCTTGTGTTCTGGCAGGAATATTTTGTAAATTAGGATTATTACTGGTAAGTCTGCCGGTAACAGCTACCGCTTGGGCGTATGTAGTATGAATCCTGCCATCTTTTTTACTAATAATTTGTGGCAATTTATCGGTATAAGTAGATTTAAGTTTAGATAAAGTGCGAGATTCCAAGATAATACGCGGTAACGGATAATCCAAAGATAGTTTTTCTAACACCTCTTCATTAGTAGAAAATCCATGAGTAGTTTTTTTAATTCCACGCGTTGGAATTGATAATTTCTGAAATAAAATCTCTTGTAATTGTTTGGGAGAATTAATATTAAAAGTCTGTCCAGCAGCAAGATAGGCATCGTTTTCTAATTGCAGGATACTTTTACCTAATTGATTACTTTGTTCGTGTAGCAAATTGCAATCAATCAAAGTGCCAAAGCGTTCCATGCGATATAGAATATCTGCAATAGGCAATTCCATTTCTGTGTAAATATATCGTTGTTTATCGTTTAATAATTGATATAAATGTTTTGCTAAACGCAATGCTAAATCCGCATCTTGACAAGCATAATCACGGGCACGTTCCAACTCAACGTCAGCAAAAGAAATTGCCTTGATTCCTTTACCGCACAACTCTTCATATTTAATTGTCTCAATATTCAAATGACGCAATGCCAATTCATCTAAACCATGTCCTAAATGACTTTCCAAAATATAGGAAGCAAGCATTGCATCTGCCACTATGCCATTTAGTTCGATATTATGATTGGCAAGTACATGGCGGTCGTATTTAAGATTTTGTCCGACTTTGTGTAGATTATGATTTTCCAAAAATGGTTTTAAGTAAGATAAAACCATATCCTCATTCAAATCTGACGGCATAATAGTCATAGCATGAGCCACCGGAACATACACCGCATCAGCATCATTAAAGGCAAAACTCATACCTACTATGCGTGCTTCTTCCAATTTTAATGAAGTGGTTTCAGTATCAAAACCTATCTTGGTAGCCGTCTCTAAACGCTGGCACAGAGCATCTAATCCTGCAATATCTTTTACTAACTCATAACGTTTAGGCATAGATTGAATAGTTTGCGGAGAAGGTGTTGGTTGAATATTATTTTCCGGCAGATTGTTAAATAAATCATCTGTATGATTATTTTCCGGCAGACTATCAAATAAATCTAAACTATCGTGATTATCAGTGTTGATATATTTTTCAGCTTCCTTAATCCAAGAGCGGAAACCAAAATAGCGTAAGCGTGGTAAAAGTTTTTGCCAATCGATTTCATGATAATGTAAATCTTCCAAACCATTGGGAATTGCATGGGACAAATCTACGTCTTCTTTTAATAAAATCAATTGGCGTGAAAGATTAATTTGCGACAAGCTATTACGTAAATTTTCACCGACCTTGCCGGTAATTTCAGTAGCATGAGCAATTAGATTATCCAAAGATTCATATTGGGTGAGCCATTTTGTTGCAGTTTTTGCACCACATTTTCCAACACCAGGGATATTGTCGGAGGTGTCGCCAATCAAGGTTAAATAATCGGCAATTTGATGAGGATACACTCCAAATTTGGCATAAACACCATTTATATCGTAAGTAACATTTTTCATGGTATCCATGACCGTGATATTGTTATTTACCAACTGCATCAAATCTTTATCGCCACTGGAAAGCAAAACATTCATTCCGGCAGACTCGGCACGACGTGCTAATGTTGCAATTACGTCATCAGCTTCCACTCCTTCAACCGAAATTACATTCCAACCAAAAAGTTCGGTCATCTCTCGCACCCACGTAGCTTGCACTCTTAAATCATCAGGCATAGGAGGACGGTTTGCCTTATACTCTGGATATAATTCATGGCGAAAATTTTTGCCTTTTGCATCAAAAACCACTGCACATAGTTCATAATCAGCGGTTTGACTACGCAAACGGCGTAACATATTAAGAACGCCAAATAGGGCACCGGTTGGTTCTCCTTGTGGAGAGGTTAGGGGTGCCATAGCGTGAAAAGCACGGTAAAGATAAGAAGAGCCATCGATTAACAATAATTTTTTCATTTACATTAAATACCATGAATAATCAAAAATTAGACCAATCCTACCATGTTTCGCGTATTGTCCAAGAATTTGTTCAAGCGCAACAGAAATTAAAAGATGTTCCACCTGCGGTAAGTATTTTTGGTAGTGCTCGCACGCCAATTGATAACGAGATGTATCAACGTAGTGAGATTTTGGCAAAAATGCTTTCCGATCATGGATTTTCCGTAATTTCGGGAGGAGGACCTGGAATTATGGAAGCTGCTAACAAGGGAGCAAAAGATGGAGAGAGCTTGTCCATTGGTTTGAATATTGCTTTGCCACACGAGCAAAAACCTAATGATTATCAAGATGTATCCGTAATGTTTGAACATTTTTTTTCACGCAAGATGATGTTTATTTTGCATTCGGTAGCACATGTGGTGATGCCAGGTGGATTTGGTACGCTTGATGAATTTACCGAAGTTTTAACTTTGGTACAAACTCATAAAATTCCACCTGTCCCAATTATTTTATGTGGTAGTGAATTTTGGGGTGGATTAATGGATTGGATTCAAAAAATATTGCTATCGCAAAAAATGATTAGTCCTAATGATTTGGATTTAATTCAAATTATTGACGACCCACAAAGAATAGTGGAAGTTATCTGCCAGCACGGTCAAAACCTATGTGAAAATGGCGATATTCTATGTGATGAAAGATTTTTTAAACTCTAAACATATTTTCCGGCAGACTAGTTTCATACTAAAAGGTAAACACTGCCGGAAAATATTAAAATCTCTTTCCGGCAGTGTTTACATATTGAAATAACTTATTAAAACTATGAATCAATTTATCTCACAAAATATTTATAGCAGACAAATTCTATGGCAACGCCCTTGTAACGATTGGCATCAAGGAGAAAAACAATTATCAACCTTACGCCAATTGCAAAAAACATGGGAATATTTGCCGGTTACTGAACGCACCGAAAAACTATCCATATTTGCCGAAAAATTATTCAACGAAAAAGAAAATCTATCGCAAATGATTTGTGAAGAAGTAGGTAGATGTCTTTCTGAATGCCGTGCGGAATTAGATAAATCCATTGATTTAATTCGTTACTATTCACATCTGGCTCCGGAATTACTTTCACGCAAGACCATTGCTACCCAAGCTCGTTTAAGCCAAGTTGCATTTGAACCATTAGGAACAGTATTTGCTGTAATGCCGTGGAATTATCCAGTATGGCAAATTTTACGTTTTGCCATACCTGCATTGTGTGCCGGTAACGCATGTTGGGTAAAACCAGCTCCCACAGTAGGACGCATTAGCGAAGCATTATTTAATCTAATGGACGATGATTTACCTTGCAAATTAGCATGGTTATCACATCAAGATGTACCCCAAGCAATTTCCTCATGTGATGCTTTGGCATTTACTGGTTCCGCACAAACCGGAAAACATTTAGCTGCTATTGCCGGTGCTAATCTTAAAAAATGCGTATTAGAATTAGGCGGTAGCAATGCTTTTATCGTTCTTTCCGATGCGGATTTGAAAGTGGCAGCAGCTGATGCTTGTCATTCTCGTTTTCGTGATGCTGGACAATCGTGCAATGCTGCCAAACGAATTATCTTGGTAGATGAAATTGCTGATAAGTTTTTAGAATATTTTTTATCAAACTGCCGGAAATTAACCGCAGGCAACCCACAAGATTCATCAACAAGTTTAGCTCTATTGCATTTGCCACAAGCACCAAGTCAAATGCAAAGCTTGGTTGATGATGCAATTAGCAAAGGTGCAAAATGTTTATTAGGCGGACAATTGATTGCAGGACAATCCTATTATCCTGCAACCGTATTGGATAAAGTCTCACAAAATGCACGTGTAGCACAAGAAGAAGTATTCGGACCAATAGCAAGCATCATGCGAGCAAAAAATATAGAACATGCAATTGAACTATCCAACGATACACCATTTGGTTTAGGAGCTTGTATTTATTCTGCCAATATTGATAGAGCATGGGATATAGCACGTAAATTAAATGTAGGTAGTGTCTTTATCAATCGCCATACCAGCAGTGATTTACGTTTGCCGTTTGGCGGAGTAAAAGCATCAGGTTTTGGAAGAGAACTATCCGAATTTGGTTTATATGAATTTGTAAATGTAAAAACTTATTGGCAAAAATAGTCTGCCGGAAAACAGTGCAATATGAATAACAACGACTTTTTTACTGCAAATTGGAATGCCCCAGACAATGTAGGAACATTGCTGACCTATCGCACTGGTGGCGTAAGTGGTGGAGTTTATGCAAGTTTAAATGTTGGCACACATGTAAATGATAATCCTCATCACGTTGCCGAAAATCGAAAACGCGTACAACAACATATTCCACACCCTATCGTTTGGCTTAATCAAATCCACAGTGCTAATGTGGTAATTGCCAAAGATTGGAAAAATAAAATCGCCGATGCAGATGCTATAATCGATAAGACTGGTACTGTTGCTTGTGCAGTTATGACTGCCGATTGTTTGCCGATTTTGCTATGTGATAAACAAGGAAGTGTAGTAGCTGCGGTTCATGGCGGTTGGCGTTCGCTATTAGGTGGAATAATTGCCAATACTATTAATGCAATGAAATCAGTCCCCCAAGACATAATTGCCTATCTTGGAGTTGGAATTGGAAAAACTGCATTTGAAGTGGGTGGCGAAGTTAGAGAACTATTTATCCAAAGTCTGCCGGAAAATCAAAACGCCTTTATTTATCACCAAGAAAATAAATACTTTGCCAATATTTACCAAATAGCTACAAACTATCTTAACCAAATCGGTGTAAGCCAAATTTTTTGTGAACAACGTTGTACATTTAATGAGAAAGATAAATTTTTCTCCTATCGCAGAGACGGTACAACCGGTCGTATGGTATCGGCTATATGGTTGAAATAATTTTAGTTTTTAGGAGTATTTTGAAATAACAATTCCATGCCAATAGGGTGAAATCTTTGCAAAATCTTCTTTTCTCATTCGTAATTCTGAACTTTGTTGCGAATATTTTTACTTAACAATTAACTATCTTCTTAATTTTTCTACGTAAAATGAAGAATGACGAGTTTTGCAAAGGTTTCAGACTATATCTTTTCCGGCAGACTGAAACTTTTGCAAAACTTAATTCCACCCCTTTCGTTATTCTGAACTTCGTTACTAATTTTTTATTTAACAAACAATTATATTCTTCACTTTCCTGCGGAAAGTTCAGAATGACGAGTTTTGCAGTAGTCTCTATGATAGAATCATGAAGTTATTGTTAAATTTAATTGAGGTAATCATGAAACTACTTGAACAAGCTAAAAAACTGTTGACTATATGTGCAATTGCCACTTGTGTTTCTTGAGGACAGACAGAACCTGTGCAAAGCACTCAAACAGATTCACCACCACCCCCAGAAACATTAGTTAAAACAACAACTTACAAAGTAGTAGTAGATGAGGCATTTCCCCCTTTTGAATCCAAAAATGAAGCAGGCGAAATTACAGGATTTTCTATTGACTTAATGGAAGCGATTGCTATTGATCAGGGGATTAAGTTTGAGTTTTACGCAGCACCATTTAAAGGTATTTTTGATCGTTTGGATAATGGTGAAGCCGATGCTATTGTGGCAAGTATAACTATTACCGAAGAACGTAAAAAACGTATGGATTTTTCTATTCCATATTTTGAGGCAAGTCAGATGATTTTAGTAAAGGATAGCGATATAAACATTAATTCATTTGAAGATTTGAAAGATAAGTTTGTTGCTGTAAATACTGATACCACTAGTGATGATTTAATACAAAAATTAAAAGGTTCTGCCAACGATCCTTCGATTAAACGTACGAAGAGTTTGACTGACGCATGTAATGATGTTGTAAATGGTGCAGTAGATGCCGCTGTCGGTGATAATGGGGTGATTTTATATTATGTGGATAATACATATTCGGTTAAATTACGCACTATGGTAGATCCATCTTTCGAAAAAGAAGAATACGGCATCGCCGTACGTAAAAATCGTGATGATGAATTGCTAACAAGCATTAATACCGGTTTGAAAAATATCCGTGAAAAAGGCATCTATGAACAAATTCGTCAAAAATGGTTTGGTAAATAAAAGCATTGATAATATCCGCAAAACAGTTCGATAAAAACGAACTGTTTTTTAATGTGTCGGAAAGAATAGTCTGAAACCTTCGCAAAACCCTATTTTTTACAATTCGTCATTTTGAACGGAAGCGAAGAATCTTGTATAAAACAATCAATTAAGATTCTTCGTTTCCCTACTGAAAACTCAGAATGACGGGTTTTGCAAAGGTTTCAGTCTGCCGGAAAAATTAAGTCTGCCGGAAAAGTTAAGTCTGCCGGAAAAGTTAAGTCTGCCGGAAAAGTTAAGTCTGCCGGAAAAATAGTTTGAAACTCCTGCGAAACCCTACATCAAAAAGACGTAGGATGGGTCTTCGACCCACCAACTCGACCGATAGGTCGAGATAAAAAAATATTAAAATTAAACTGTTTGTAATTTTTTAATATTTTGGTGATTACTTCGATCCCCCCCTGTCAGTAGATTGAATTTTTTGCTCCTTGATTGTTTTTTACAGGAGTTTCAGTCTAAAACCACTGCAAAACTACTTTTTCTAATTCGTCATTCTTAATGTAAGCGAAGAATCTTTATAAAACAAAGAATTATATTTTTCACTTTCCTGTGGAAAATTCAGAATAACGAATTTTGCATGGGTTGTAGTCTGTCGGAAACTATTTTATTTTGTTTTGAAACTGTACAATACAGCATTCTTATAATTAAACCTAATATTAAAAAATATGAATAGATTACTTCTTGAAAACAAAGTTATTTTAATAACAGGAGCGTCATCAGGTATCGGTGAAGCCGCTGCTTTTGCTTGTGCCGAAAATGGGGCGACTGTGGTGCTTTTGGCTCGCAATAACAAACGCTTGGAAAATATTTACGACAAAATTGTGGCAGCAAATTTGCCTGAACCTTATGCCATTTCGTTTGACTTAAACACCGCTAATGACGCAGAATTTAACGCACTGGCAGAAACCATTTTTCAACAAACCAAGCAAATGGACGGCATTGTGCATAGTGCGTCTTATTTTTACGCCTTGTCGCCGTTGGAATTTCAAACGGTTGATGAGTGGGTCAATCAATACCGCATTAACACGGTTGCACCGATGGCTTTGACGCGTGCGTTTTTGCCCTTATTCAAACGCGAAGGCGGCTCTGTGGTGTTTATCGGCGAGAGCCACAGCGAAACGCCCAAAGCCTACTGGGCAGGCTTTGGGGCAAGTCGGGCGGCGGTGAATTATCTGTGTCAATCTTTGGCAGATGAATACAGCCGTTTTCCTAATTTTCGAGCAAATGTGTTAATTCCAGGCTGTGTGGATAGCCCACAACGGCGAAAAACACACCCAGGCGAAAGCATATCCGAACGCACACCGATTAG
>JAFWUA010000144.1 GCA_017518785.1 Neisseriaceae bacterium | reverse complement strand
TTCATAGGCTTCTTTGGAAGTTGCCCCTTCGGCAAACATTGCTTTTTGGCGTTGAAATTGTTGCTTGGCTTGCGTTAAAGACGCTTGACGAGAAATCAACTGTGCTTTGCTGTTATCCAAAGACGCTTGTGCCGTTTTCAGTTGATTGCGTGCTAATCGTGGGTCGATTTGAGCGATTAAATCGCCCTTTTTGACGGTATCGCCAATATCCACTTTCAACTCACTGATTTCGCCTGACACTTGTGCACCCACTTCCACTTCTTTGAAAGCATGCAGTTTTCCTGACGCTTGCACCGTCTCCGAAATATTGCCGTATTCCACTTTTTGGGTGATGTATTCAATTTTTTCACCTCTTCCTAACCAAACATACAACACAACGGCAAGTAAAATTGCTAATATCGATGCGATTATGATTTTTTTACTATATTTTTTCATAATTTAAAACCCAAAAAAGTTTTCCGGCAGACTATCAATTAATAAGAAATGGACAGAACAGAAATTCTGTCCATTTACTAATTATTATTAATAAAAATATTATTGTACTTGTGGATTAATCAAGATTTCTACACGGCGATTTTTAGCACGACCTTCTGCGGTGCTATTGCTTGCAATTGGACTTTTTGAACCATAACCAATGGTGCGAATACGATTTGATGCAACGCCACGAGATACTAAATGATTTGCTACTGATAGAGCACGACGTTCTGATAGGGGTTGATTGATGGAATCATTACCAGTGCTATCAGTATGACCTGCAACTGTGATAGTTGTTTCATTGTAAGTTGCCAAAACGTTTGCCACGTCATTTAGGGCAGTAATAACGGTTGGACTTAATGTTGCAGAATTGGTAGCAAAGGTAATGTTATCAGGCATAATCAATTGGATTTGATCGCCTTGACGATTAACTTCTACTTGGGTGTTAGCCAATTTATCACGCAAAAGTTTTTCTTGATAATCCATATAACCGCCAACACCAGCACCAACAGCACCACAAGCCAAAGCTGAATTGCGAGCACCTTTTGCACCGTGAGTTAATGCACCTACGATACCGCAAGTAACCGCTGCACCTAAACCAATTTTTGCGGTATTAGATACTTTTTGTTCGCCGGTATTAGGGTCAATGGTACAAGCACTTAATACTAATGCAGCCGCTGCTGCTAATAAGGATACTTTTTTGAACATTTTGCAACTCCAATTAACTAATTAGGTTAATGATTACAATGGCGATTAAACGCCATTTCTCACAATTGTAACTGATGATAAGAAAAGATGGTTTAGTATTTTCTTGTCATCATTTGTTAGCCGGTTATTTGTTTTTTAGCGACTATACAGCCGATTGATTAAACTTGGCTTAAAAAGTTCAAATAAACAAATTATTGATGGTAACGATATTTTTTTACTTTTCTATACCACGTCCATACTGCTTTTTTGGCAGGTTTGTTGGTTTTAAAACGTAAATCTATGTATTCATCAATTAATTGTTTTAATTGATTATCAAGTCTGCCGGAAAGCTTTAATTCATTCATTAAATCCAAAGGTCCCATTGAATTTACATATTCAACATCGGAAATTAAACGTTTTTTCATCAGCATAAAGCCATCAGACAATGGGTGGCTTTGTCGACGCATACGCATACGCCACCAAATTAACATAGGGATTATCGATAACGTTCCGCCGAATATTATTAATAATAAAACGCTTGATGCACTAACTCTTCCTAAACCCAATCTACGGAATAATTGTGATTGTTCTTTGGCATCGTATTCTACTACCATTACTTGCCAATAAAATTGAGTTTTAGCAGCTAATTTAGACAAGGATAGGGGAATCAAACTATTCCCTATAAATTGACCTTGTGGTAATGAATCATTAATTCCTGAAATACTGCGATTAGAAATAACTGCGGTAGGATCTACTCTTGCCCATTCGGAAGTTTCCGGTAGCCATACTTCTGCCCAAGCATGTGCGTCTTTGCTGCGAATTTGCCAAAAATTAGCAGAATCATCATAAGTTCCGCCTTGATAACCAGTTACAACACGCGATGGTAAGCCTGCTGCACGCATCAT
Organism: Neisseriaceae bacterium; assembly: GCA_017518785.1. Taxonomy (GTDB): domain Bacteria; phylum Pseudomonadota; class Gammaproteobacteria; order Burkholderiales; family Neisseriaceae; genus RGIG9985. Next base: position 8,122 of record JAFWUA010000144.1, on the reverse strand, counting down.
AACAGCCATTGCTGATGCGTAATGTCCGCAAAATCCTTGTTTGGTATTAAACATAAATTCATCTACTTCATTTTCATATTCGGATAATAATGGCGGTTCTAATGTGTAGATAAATCCTTGTTTTTTGAAATAATCCAAAGTACGGACAATAAAATCTTCGTTGTTTACACTATCTTGATAAATCGATTTTGCCAAAGAAATTGTTTGCGGATTTAATCCTTCCGGTAGTTCTAAATAACTTTGTTTCAAGCGGTCGTTTAATTGTTCTGGCATACGAGGACTTAATACCGAGGCAAAATGATAGCGTTGCAATTGTGAAGAACGCCGCCATACCATTGCTGTGGCTGTATGAAAAATACGTGTTCTGCGTGCTTCTCCCTCAATGGTGTAATCCAAAGTAGGAATATATCCTTGCCAATCTTTTACTAATAATTCGTATCCTATTGCTTTTTGTTTGGGAAAACGTTGCTGCATATCATCATGAAAAAATGGTTGACGCATGTGCCAAGTATGCCCATCGAAATAGGGCATAATCAGAGTACGCCAATATAATTGCTCATTTTTGGGGATAAAATTATTATCAAAAATAGCATTGAAAACTAATTCATCATCTTCGACTAATTTATTGAAACTGCTAGGTTCCATTTTGTCTGACAATCCTACTGTTCCGGAACTTTCAGCAGCTGGCATAAAACGTATTAATGGTTCCGGCAGACGTGGTATCGCAATAAATAGAATAATTGTTAATGGTAATGAAAATAGCATGCCACGTGCAGCGTAACGAGACGCATCAGACAATTTTCCACCGTCTAATATATTCAGGCAGGTGAGTACTAAAAAAAGACAGCTTACTGTCCAAATTGCATTAATGATATTTTGCGAAAACAATAGTGAACCAGCGGTGATAAAAAGTGTGGCTAATAAAAGTACTTGCCAATCGCGAATGTGTTTACTTTCGAAGGATTTTAGCAATGCCATCATTAGCAAAAACGAAATACCGCCATCTTGTCCAAAAAATGATTTGGACAAGACAATTATCAGAAAAATAAATAAAATAGATAATCCTGATAAAGCTAATTTATTTAATTGAGGTGCATTAAAATACAACATCAACAAGCGAATTAGCCAAAAAACGCTAAATGCTATTGTAATTGAAATCGATATTTGCAATAAAATTGGTGTGGCAATGATTGCCAAGCTGATAAGCGATGCGTATTGAGCACCGATTGAGGCAGGGTGGTAGATAAAATCGGCATGTAATACCTTGTTCATAAAAATCCCTCACTTTGTAAAAAATCACGCATTTTTTGTGCGAATAAACGATAGCCTGCTTCATTGGCGTGAATTTGGTCTGATTTTAATTTTTTATCTGATAAAATATCAGACCAACCATTTGATAATAAAGGTATTTTTTCTTGTTGTGCGATATTGCGATACATGGGGTGGTCGCTTAAATTACCAAACAGTGCCCCAACACTCAAATGAGGCTCTGCAATTAACACTACCGGAATGTTGTTTTGCTTGATTTGTTGAATAGTATTAGTGATATTGCTGATAGTTTCGTCTTCTGGCACACGGCGTAAAAAATCATTGCCGCCAATGCCAAATAATATCAATTTGGGTTTTTTACTGATAATTTCCGGCAGTCTTTTTAAAACATCTGCTGATGTATTACCGGACACGCCGTCATTTGATACTTTTAATCCTGTCAATTGTGATAAAACTGTTGGATATGAAGCTTCAATCGAAGCACCATAACCATAAGTTAGGGAATCACCCAAAGCACTAATAAGACTACCTCTTGCTAACTTTCTTCCTTGATTCTTTGAAGAACATGAAGAGATGGCAATCGCAAGGGGAAATAGCAATAATTGGCGGCGTGTATAGTTCATTGTTTTTTTAATTTATTCAATATTTTGTACTTGTTCTCGCATTTGTTCGATTAGCACTTTAAGTTCAACAGATGTGCGAGTAGATTCAATGCTAATTGCTTTACTGCCCAAAGTATTAGCTTCGCGATTTAATTCCTGCATTAGAAAATCTAATCGTTTGCCACAACTTTGTTTAACCGGATTATTGATAATTCGGCGAACTTCTTCAATATGAGTTTTAAGACGTGAAAATTCTTCATCAACATCAGCTTTTTGGACGAATAATGTAAATTCTTGTGCAATACGATCCTCATTTACGTCTGCCAAAGCTTCGGATAAGCGTTGAGTTATTTTTTGGCGATATTGTTCGAGTAATTCTGGGAAAATTTGTTGTAATTGCTGGATTTCAACCAACATTTTATCAAGACGTTCGGATAGATGTTGTTGGAGTTTTTCCCCTTCACGGGCACGGTCTTGATTAAATTGGTTTAATGCTTGTTGTAAAAGTTCTTCAATTGTTTGGGATATATCTTCTTCTTGGTTTAGGTTTCCTTGCTCAATAACTTTGGGGAAACGGATAATATCCGCTACGCTTAATTTATTAAGTGATGGATATTTATCGTTAATCTGTTCTCCTAATTTTGCAAGAGTATCTATAATATTCCAATTTGTTTGTAAGGAATTGTCTGATATATTAATTTCGTCAATAATAATACGACATTCTATTTTTCCACGAGAAACATTTTGGCTGATTATATTACGCAATGACAGTTCAAATGTACGTAATTCTTCCGGTAGACGAAACTGAATATCCAAATAACGATGATTAACTGATTTTAATTCAACACGAATAGAATGGTTGGCATGTTCTATTTGTGCATTTGCAAAGCCTGTCATACTATTTAGCATGATATTTCCTTTAATTTATAAAATCGTTTATTTATTTATTAATTTAATAAAACGGTTATATGTGATTTGTTTCCGGCAGACTTTATATTAAACATAGTCTGAAGCCTTTGCAAAACCCACTTGTTCATTAGTCATTCTGAACTTCGTTGCGAATCTTTTTATTTAACAAGCAGTTATACTCTTCTATTTCGCTTCGCTCAATGTTACGAATGATGAGTTTTGCAAAGGTTTTAGTCTGCCGGAAAGATTAAAGCATAGCGATAATAACAGATTTTTAGATTATTAAATCCAAAATTTACACGTTGGAATCCACATTGCCAATTATAGCGGTGCAGTGTGGACAACGAGTTGCACCTTCTTTGATTTCTTCCAAACATGCAGGGCAGGTTGGTTTTACCTCTTCTTCTTTGGGAGAAGTTACTTTGGACTTGATGCCATTTACAGTTTTTACCAACCAAAATACTACAAAGGCAATTAGCAAAAAGTTGATAATTGCAGCAATAAATGCTCCAAAATCAACAAATTGACCACTATCTCCAACTGGAATACGCCAACCTTCGCCAACATTACCTCCGCCAGAAATCAAGGTTATGATTGGATTAATGATTTTTTCCACCAAAGAAGTAACAATTGCGGTAAAAGCACCTCCAATGATAATCCCAACAGCCATGTCCATTACGTTGCCACGCGAGATAAATTGTTTAAATTCATCTATCCATTTCATAATATTTCCTTTCGTGCATAAAATTTTAAAACATCAATTACAAGATGATTTCTAAAAATTTGTAGTTACTACTTTCTAACTTTTAGAAATCACTTGCATAGATGATACGCTTTTTCTGGTTTGATATGTTTTGCGTTTATTTGTGTTAACGCAATATTAAGGTTTATTGTGTGTTCAAAATTTGATTAGTATTGGCACATGTTGCTGATAATCTTGCTTGAAATATGGCATCTTTCATTTGTTCGATGCTTTTGTGTAGTCCTAAAAATATGGATTGGGCGATTAAGGCGTGTCCGATATTGAGTTCACGAATAGTTCCAATACGTGCAATTGGAGCTACATTGTGAATATTCAAACCATGTCCGGCATTCACGATTAAAGACGATTGATTTGCAAAGGCAGCAGCTTGTTCGATGCGATGAAGTTCATCTTTTTGTTGTTCTCCACGTGCATCAGCGTATGCACCGGTGTGAAGTTCGATTACTGGTGCATTTACTTCATATGCAGCTTGAATTTGCTCAAAATCAGGGTCGATAAATAGTGAAACACGTATTCCGGCAGATGTAAGAGTTTGTACAAATTCGGCAATCATAGCTTTATTTGCACACACGTCTAAACCACCTTCGGTGGTGATTTCTTGTCGTTTTTCCGGAACGATACACACATCATCTGGTTTAACTGATAGAGCATTGTTAAGCATTTCTTCAGTTAGTGCCATTTCTAAATTTAAGCGAGTGCTAATTGCATTTTTTACGGCAAAAACATCATCATCTTTGATATGTCGTCGGTCTTCACGTAAGTGCATGGTGATAAGGTCTGCACCTGCGGTTTCGGCTAATAATGCGGCTTCAAGCGGTGATGGATAAATTGTTCCGCGTGCATTACGCAAAGTAGCAACATGATCAATATTTACGCCAAGAAACATAGTTTTTTCCTAATTTCAATTGAGTTAATAGTCTGAAACCTTTGCAAAACTCACTTTCTCCGCATTCGTCATTTTGAACTTCGTTGCGAATCTTTTACTTAACAATTAATTATATTCTTAATTTTCCTACGTAAAATGAAGAATGACGAGTTTTGCAAAGGTTTCAGTCTGCCGAAAAAGAGTAATTGTGTTGTATAAAACTTTTCCGGCAGACTTGATTAAAAATACTCTGCCGGAAAATTGTTTTTTTAATTTGCTATTGGTGGTGGTGGTGCAGGCATTTCTGATTCTGGTATAGGAATTTCAGGTTCGTCTGCTGGTGGCACCGGTGCTTCTAATGGGACATTGTTTTCAGGTGTTGCCTGTGTTGTTTGTGATGTTAGTGCATCTTGAGAGAAGTATTTATTGAAAATCTCATCGTATTTACCGTTGCTACGCACTTTATCCAAAGCATTGTTTAGCATTTGTAAAGTTTCAGCATCGCCTTTACGTACAGCCATACCATAATCTTCTCGTTGGAATTGGTCAGATTCAATTAATACAAATTTATTATCCGGATTATTTTCAGAGTAAGTTTTAACGGTAGCAGAATCGGAAACGATTGCATCTACTGCACCATTTTGTAAGGCTTTTACTGCCAAGATTACGCTGTCGTAGCGAGAAATTTTATCGTTGGTAGCACCCAAGATTTCAGAGATAGCCAAATCACCAGTTTGACCAGTAACTACTCCGACTTTTTTATTGTTTTTCAAATCGTCCAAAGATTGAATGCCGCTGTTTTCAGTAGTCATAATCAATTGATGAATTTCAAAATAAGGATTGGTGAAATCCATTGCTAATTTGCGTTCATCGGTAATGGTGATTGCAGAAAGCAACACATCGCTATCGCCTGAATTTAGTGTGGCAAAAATGCCGTCCCAAGGGGTGTTTTTAATTTCAACTTTGAAATCGCCTGCATCAGCCATAGCATTGATTAAATCGATGTCAAAACCAACTACATCACCATTTTCTTGGGTGTACTCAAATGGTGCAAATTCTGCATTAGATGCTACACGCAAGGTTTTAACTTCTTTGGCATCAGGTAATTGAGCAGCAGCTTCGTTTGAGGTGGAAGTGCTTGAATTATTACAAGCAGTTAATGCAAAACCAACAAGGCAAGTTGCAAAAAAATGTTTTAAATTCATTTTTTTATCCTTAAAACAGTTCGTAAAAAAGGTTATATTCTACCACTTTAATAAACAATTTTACGCATTGATAAGGTTTCAAATCATGAGAAAAGCTAAAATAAAATCCATTGAAGAGTATCGCTCTCATCGTCTTAATTTTTCAATAACTAATCGAAGTAAGGACAAAGTGCCAACTTTTAAAGAGTTTGCACGTTGGATAGATGCAACACTGTGTTACTTACGTTTACATGCAAATATTTCTCTTTTATTAACCGATGAGGAGGAAGCTAAATGCTTTAACTTACAATATAGAAATAAAGATTATGCTACCAATGTTTTGAGTTTTGAATTGGGTAGGGTTGATAGTCTGCCGGAAAGGATTATTGGTGATTTATTAATTTGCCCTACGGTAGTGGCAAAAGAAGCAAAAGAGCAGGGCAAGGATATTTTATCTCATTATGCACATTTAACTGTGCATGGCACTTTGCATTTAGCAGGCTTTGATCATATGAATGATTTAGATGCCGAAAAGATGGAAATGCTTGAAATTAATATCTTGCATCGGTTAGGATATGACAATCCATACAACGATAAGGAATGCTAATGGACGAAAACACGGGTAAGACCGGTTTTTTCGAACGAATTTTCAATAAAATATCCTCTGATGCACCAGAAAATGTTGAAGAGATAGTTCAATTTCTTAAAAATGCAGCTAAAAGTGGCGTAATCGACCGTGATACTGTTTTGCTATTAGAAAAAGTGGTGGCATTTGCCGATTTGGAAGTACGCGATGTGATGGTGAGTCGTTCGCAAATGAATGTACTTAAAATCAGTGATTCACCTAAAAAAATTCTCGACTATGTGTTAGATACTGCACATTCGCGTTTTCCAGTAATAGCTGGTGATAAAGATGAAGTATTGGGTATTTTGCATACCAAAGATTTATTGCGTTTTTTCAATCACCCAGAAGATTTGGATATTCGCCAACTATTGCGTGAACCTGTATTTGTTCCTGAAAGTAAATCGCTGAATCGTCTTCTAAAAGAGTTTCGCGATAAACATATTCATTTAGCTATGGTTATTGATGAATATGGTGGCGTTTCTGGTTTGATTACTTTTGAAGATATTTTAGAAGCAATTTTAGGTGAGATTTCAGATGAGTTTGATACAGATGAAGTTGATAATATCGCCTCAATCGGTGGCGGACGTTTCCGCGTGAATGCTGTTACTGAAATATCTGAGTTTAACGAATTTTTTCATACAGACTTTGCACATGAAGATGTAGATACCATTGGTGGATTAGTTATTTCATCTTTGGAAAGACTGCCGGAAAGGGGGGAGAAAATTCAATTGGGCGATTGGCAATTTGCAGTTGCACGTGTGGATCAACGTAGGTTGTATATTCTGATTGTGCAAAAGATTAAAAAATAGGATTTTAAAATTTAAGCAATAATATTAACTCTGCCGGAAAGTTTTCCGGCAGAGTTTTTAATTTGTAGAGACTCCTGCAAAACTCGTCATTCTGAATTTCACGAAGTGAAATGAAGAATCTAACTTATTGTCTATAAAGATTCTTCGCTACGCTCAGAATGACGAGTAATAGAAAAAAACGAGTTTTGCAGGAGTATCTTGTAGTATGAAACCTTTGTAAAACTCGTTACTCTGACATTTATCAAAGCGAAATGGAAGAATCTAATTGTTTTAGTCTGCCGGAAAAATATAGTCTGCCGGAAAAATATAGTCTGCCGGAAAAATATAGTCTGCCGGAAAAATATAGTCTGCCGGAAAGTATAGTCTGAAACCTTTGCAAAACCATACTTTTATCATTCGTCATTTTGAGCGTAGCGAAGAATCTTTATAAACAATAAATTATATTCTTCATTTCACTTCGTGAAATTCAGAATGACGAGTTTTGCAGGAGTATCTTATAAACATCACAACACAGATGTTTCAGATAGGATTGCTCTTAATCTTGTTGTGAGATATGAAACATAAATAAAACAACAGGTACACCATTCACAGTGTAGAGATGCTACAAAACCTCGTGATTGATGCTCTTAAAAGCAAAATTACACAACAACACACCTGCCATTCATTTTTTAATTTCAGAAACTCCTTTAAAAAAGCTTAATTTATATGAAGTATCAAACTTTAACAAACGCAGTTTGAAACCTTTGCAAAATCCACTTTTGCTCATTCGTCATTCTGAACCGACTTGTCGCCTGAACAAAGCGAGGGTATGCGAAGAATCTTTTTAATTCTTCCATTTCGCTTCGCTCAATGTTACTAATGACGAGTTTTGCAAAGGTTTCAGATTGTCTAAATATGATTTAATGGTAAAAATTGTTGAAATGTTTTGGGTAACACACAGTTTTCCAAACTTTTTTGCGAAAATAAAAAACGCCCATCACAAATAAATCCTAATTCTTGCCAGTGTACATTATTTAATTCGTCAATAATTTGATTTAATGTTTGTGGCGTACAATCAAATTTGGGAAATATTGCCAATACCGAACCGTCATAATTG
>JAFWUA010000143.1 GCA_017518785.1 Neisseriaceae bacterium | reverse complement strand
ATTTTGAGCATAGCGAAGAATCTTTATAAACAATAAGTTATATTCTTCATTTCACCTCGTGAAATGAAGAATGACGAGTTTTGCAGGAGTCTCCGGCAGTGTTTTTTAAAAGTCTGCCGGAAAGTTTATTTAATCAAACAAGGTATTTTTAAGAATGAGTTTATTTTCTGAAATTGTATTGGCAAGTGGTAATGCTGGCAAAATTCGTGAATTTGCAGCTTTTTTTCAACCATATTCAGTTAAAGTGATTCCGCAAAAGGAATTGGGAGTTGTTGAAGCTGATGAACCTCATGTAACGTTTGTTGAAAATGCTCTTGCCAAAGCCAGAAATGCTTCTTGCCAAACTGGTTTGCCAGCGTTGGCTGATGATTCTGGAATTTGTGCAACTGCTCTTAATGGTGCACCTGGTATTTATTCTGCACGTTTTGCTGGCGAAAAAGCATCTGATGCTGAAAATAATCAAAAATTATCAAAAGCTTTACGAGAATTTGATAATAAGCAAGTATGGTATGCCTGTTCTTTGGTTTTGGTAAGACATGCTGATGATCCTTTTCCTATTATTGCCGAAGGCACTTGGGAAGGTGAATGGATTGATAATCCGCTTGGCGAAAATGGTTTTGGCTATGACCCACATTTTTTTATTACTGAATATCGTCAAACTGCGGCACAAATTTCATCAACGCTTAAAAATAGGATTAGTCATCGCGGTAAGGCTTTGATTGAATTAATGAATAAATTAGATGAATTGTATCTACGTGCAGGTTTAAAAATTCCAGATATTCCGCATTATGTTCAAAAATAAATGAAATACACAATTCCAATTTTTACCAATAATACAAGGATTACACTTCCGCCCTTGTCTTTATATATTCATATTCCGTATTGTGTTAAAAAATGTCCTTACTGCGATTTTAATTCACACGCCATAGTAGGAAGTCTGCCGGAAAAGGAATATATTGAAGCTTTAATTATAGATTTACAAAGTGAGCTACCCTATATCTGGGGAAGACGTATTGGTAGTATTTTTATTGGTGGTGGAACCCCGTCCATTTTTAGTGCTAAATCTATTGAATATTTATTGAATCAAATTCGCTCTTTACTACCACTTGAACCTGATGCAGAAATAACTTTGGAAGCTAATCCTATTACTTGTGATAAAGATTATTTTCAAGGTTTTCGTGATGCAGGAGTTAACAGGTTATCGTTGGGGATACAGAGTTTTTCTGATAAGCATTTATCATTATTAGGTAGAGTTCATAATAGCTATGAAGCACGCTTCGCTTTGGAGATTGCAAAAGAAATTTTTCCACATGTTAATGCAGATTTAATGTATGCACTGCCACAGCAAACATATAAAGATGCGACAAATGATATTCAAATTGCAATCGATAGTGGTGTTGAACATGTTAGTGCCTACCAATTAACCATAGAAGAACACACTGCTTTTGGTGCTAATCCACCAGTTTTGCCTGATATTGATGAGTGCGAAGAGATTGAATTATCTGTACATGAAACCCTGATTGGTAATGGCTTTGAACGTTATGAAATTTCCGCTTTTGCAAAAAATAAAGCGTTTTGTAGGCATAATTTGAATTATTGGCAGTTTGGAGATTATGTAGGTATTGGTACAGGGGCACATGGCAAAATTTCTTTTCCTGATAAAATCGAACGCACTGTAAAAAATTATCACCCCAAAGAATATATTGCCTCGATTAGTAAAATAGGAGAGGCAAATTTACGCCGTTTGCCAATATCAAAAGAGGATTTACCATTTGAATTTATGCTAAATGCCTTGCGTCTATTGGAGGGGGTGCCTTTGGAGTTTTTTACTTCTCGCACCAATATTCCATTTGTAGCCATAGAGAAAATTTGCAATCAGGCAAAACAACAATGTTTGATGATAGATAATCCCAAACGCTTATGTGCAACAGAATACGGCATACGTTTTTTAAATGATTTGCTTGCTTTGTTTTTACCATAAATTTTTCCGGCAGACTAAAACCTTTGCAAAACTCATCATTATGAATTTCTCGTAGAAAAATGAATGATGACGAGTTTTTAATACGTTTTGTAACAAGAGACTAATGCAAAACTCGTCATTCTTCATTTCACGAAGTGAAATGAAGAATCTAACTTATTGTTTATAAAGATTCTTCGCTTGCCACTTCGCTACGCTCAGTGCTTCGGCTCAGAATGACGAGTAATAGAAAAAATCGAGTTTTGCAGGAGTCTCAACAATGGAAAAACGAATAATGTAAATCTTATTAATCGAAAAGTGTTATGATAGCAAAGTTTTGTGTTAGAAGTATTTTCCAATCCAAATTCCATAATGGAGTCGCTAATGAGACAAGATGAATTTGAAGCATTATTGCAGCAAGAAACTAAAATTGCAGGTCATGATTTCTCGCAATTATCCTTGCATGAACGCAAAATAGATGGTCTGTTTTTTGAGCAAGATTCTTTTAAGGAAATGACTTTTAATCGGGTGATATTTGCCGATTGTATGTTTGTACAATGCTCTTTATCCAAAATTAAAGCACAGGAAATATCTTTTGTTCGTTGTTCTTTTATTAGTTGTTCGTTTTGGGATTCAGATGTTAATCGTGGTTTATTTTCTGATTGTGAGTTTTTGCAATGTGGTTGGAATCATCAATTTTTCAAAAACTGTCGCTTGGAAAAAAATACATTTTCTGATAATAAAGAACGCATTGTAATGAATAATTTTGAAGATGATGTTTCTTTTTTTCAAGGCAAGGAATGTTTGGGATTTTTATTCGATAACAATGTGCGTTATTTAGAAATATTCTTGTCAGATAGGGTGAATTGCTATTCTTTGGAATTTAATCATGTTAAAGATTATCATTTTGACCGCTTCGTAACACGTAATATTTTGCAAGGAATAAAATTAGTGCATCAAAGCCAACAAGAAGATGATAATCTGCACCATGAATTTCCGTTGTTGCAAAATTACGCACTTGCCGATGGTAAACATCAGGTATTTCATCTACGTTCAGAAGTAGGGTGTCATGGGGTGGTTGTTTGCCAAGTTGTAAATACAGTGTAAATGCAATGATTGTATATTTAAATATAAAGTCTGCCGGAAAAATTTTCCGGCAGACTTTTCTAATTTTAAATACGCTGATAATGCACAAAAGCAAAATCAATTTCCTTAATTGAGCGATTAGTTTGATGCGAAATTTTTTTCCATTTATTAAGATCAAAATTTGGGAAATAAGCATCGCCATCGATGGATATATCTACTTCGGTAAGATATAAATCCGTTGCTTTTTCAATAAATTGTTTATAAATCTGTTCTCCACCTATGATTACTATTTCATCTTCATTTTTTAATAATTCAATCACATCATCAGGCGAAAATGCACATTCTGCACCTTCAAAATGAAGACTGTTTTGTCGTGTAATTACGATATTACGGCGTTGTGGCAACGGTTTTTTCGGCAGAGAATCCCAAGTTTTACGTCCCATAACGATAGCTTTGCCCATTGTATATTGCTTAAAAAAAGCAAAATCCTCTGGAATATGCCATGGCAGAGTATTATTTTTGCCAATGCAAAGATTTTTTGATACAGCAGCTAATAAAGATATTTTTTGTGTCATTTTAAAAAGTTAATAACAATTAAAAACATAATATTAAAGTCTGCCGGAAAACTTTTATTAGATTTTCCGGCAGACTTTTTAAACTTATAAAACAAATACTTAAAATTAACGATTCAATGCAGAGAATATAGTGTTTCTAACATTATCAACGCTTTGAGTACCATCAACCTTAATATATTTAGGCTTTCCAGAAGCTTCGGCTTGTTTACCGTAGAAGTCCACCAAAATTTCGGTTTGTTCATGATAAATAGCAAGACGTTTTTTCACAGTTTCTTCTTTATCATCATCACGTTGAATTAAATCTTCGCCGGTAACATCGTCCTGACCTTCAACTTGGGGAGGATTATGTACAACATGATAAGTTCTACCAGATGCTAAATGAATACGGCGACCTGACATACGTTCAACAATTGCTTCATCAGGTACATCAATTTCTACAACCGCATCTAATTCAACACCTGCATCACGCATGGCTTCTGCTTGTGCTAATGTTCTTGGGAAACCATCGAATAAAAAGCCATTTGCACAATCTGGCATAGCAACGCGTTCTTTTACCAAATTAATAATAATTTCGTCACTTACCAAACCACCTGTATTCATAACTTTCTTAATTTCTAAACCAAGCGGTGTACCTAATTCAACGGCGGCACGTAACATATCACCAGTAGAAATTTGAGGAATATCAAATGATTCAACGATAAAATGTGCTTGCGTACCTTTACCTGCTCCTGGTGCACCTAATAGCAATATTTTCATAAAAATACTCCGTTTGTAGTAAGACGTTTATTATGCACTTTTCTAATGTAAATTAGCAAGAATCAAATGCCGTTTATCGCTATTTTTTACCGTATAACAGCATTTTTTTTGGATAAAGGCTTTACTTTTACCATCGTTTAGGGGTAAAACAGTAATATAATTTTATTAAACGTAATCAAACTGATGTAAATAATTTTGCTTTGCAAAATAAATTTTTACATTAGTTTCAAATACATAGAGGATATTAAATAATGAAAGTAGGTTTTGTAGGCTGGCGTGGCATGGTGGGTTCCGTGCTCATGCAACGCATGCGAGAAGAAAAAGATTTTGCACACATTAAAGACGCGGTGTTTTTTACCACTTCCAATGTGGGCGGAGCGGCTCCTGATGTGGGGCAAGCAGATAAAGTGTTGCATGACGCAAACAATATTGCTGAACTTTCCGCTTGCGATATTGTGGTTACCTGTCAAGGCGGCGATTACACCAAAGCGGTGTATCCCAAAATTCGTGAAAGTGGCTGGACGGGCTTCTGGATTGACGCGGCAAGTGCCTTGCGTATGCAAGATGACGCAGTGATTGTGCTTGACCCCGTCAATCGCAATGTGATTGATAACGCTTTGAATCATGGCGTAAAAAACTTTGTCGGTGGCAACTGCACGGTGTCGTTAATGTTAATGGCGTTAGGCGGATTGTTCCAGAACGACTTGGTTGAATGGGCAACTTCAATGACCTATCAAGCCGCGTCAGGTGCAGGTGCGAAAAATATGCGTGAGTTAATTGCTGGCATGGGTGCAGTTTATCAAACTGTAGCAACAGAACTTGCCGACCCTGCGTCTGCCATTTTAGATATTGACCGCAAAGTATCCGACTTTTTGCGTTCCAGCGATTATCCCAAAGCCAATTTCGGCGTGCCATTAGCAGGCAGTCTCATTCCGTGGATTGACGCAGATTTAGGCAATGGTCAATCCAAAGAAGAATGGAAGGGTCAAGCTGAAACCAATAAAATTTTAGGCAAAAGCGACAAACCGATTGTGATTGACGGTTTATGCGTACGCGTGGGTGCGATGCGTTGCCACAGCCAAGCGATTACGCT
>JAFWUA010000142.1 GCA_017518785.1 Neisseriaceae bacterium | reverse complement strand
TTACTGCAGTTTAGGCTATCAAAATTTAGCTTGTCTGTTATTGCATGCATCGTAATAGGATAGCTTGATTTATCCCGAATATCGATATCAAGATATAGAAATGTAGGGTATTCATAATTCTCTAAATCAATCCTTTTGATGCTTGACACATCAATGGTTGACTCCAAAACAGGACGGTTACATCCTAATGTGAAGATAAGAGTGAAAACTATTAATATTATCTTTTTCATATCATCTTTGTTTTTGAATAAAATGCTCACGCTCGCAAGTCTTTGAGCAAGCTCAGCTTTGACTCGCTAAATCGCATTTTTCGGACGTTACTATATATTTTTAACGCTAATAACTCTGTGATTATTATTGAGAAAACAAGTTTTCATTCTTGTTTTCACAAAGCTGCACCTATCGGTGTCGAAAAGCTGGCTTACGCCAGATTATTTAAATTATCCTGCGTGAGCAGGCTTTACGACGAACTCAGTTCGCAACTTTTTGAATAAAAACTTAGAAACGATAGCCGATTGCGATTTGGGCATTGCCGTTCTTTACTGGATCTTCATCCTTGAAAATCTTAGTAAGCCCCAGAGTGTATCGGGCTTGCACAAAGACATCGCTGGCAATATTGTAAGTAGCACCAAGTCCAAGTCCAAAGTCAAAAGTGTTAGTGTACTTCTTCCTATCGTTGATGTTGTATTCGTCTTTTGTATCTTCCCACTTACCTCGTGTTTTACTATAAACATTAAAACCCACCTGTGGACCAAAATCAATGCTCACGGCTTTAGTGACATAGAATTTCAACATTAACGGCACATTAATGTAGTTTGTGGTATATATATCTTTGTATATTCCCGTTGGAATGCCATGTTCCTTAACGATACCGCCCTGAGAGGCAAATACTACCTCAGGGGCAATAGCAAAGTGATCGCTAGCACGGTATTCCGCAAACACGCCAACCTGATAGTTCAGTTGAACGTTATTGCTATTGTAAAACTTGGTGCCACTGCCCCAAAAATGAGTCAAATCCACGCCCACTTTAGGACCAAAAGTAAATTTCTTCTGCGCCATCGCTGCACCGGCAGTCAACAGCATGCACATCAGTGTGATAGTTATTTTCTTCATACTATTTATTGTTTTAAGTTGTGGCAACCAGCATCAACGCCACAAAGTTAATAATTTACTTGATTTGTAAAAGAAAACGTGAGGCTTTTACCTGCTTTCAACTTAGAGGCATCGCCAAACGCCCAACATTGTAAAAACAGTCTACCTCACGCCATGCCATTATATCGATCACCTTATAGGTGGATATGGCAAACGAAGGCGTTTTTGACTGTTTCATCCTACAATGTTTAAAAATTTGGCGAATTTCTAAGTTTGGTGAAACACAAACGCATTCTTTATGTCAAAAAAGCACTGTATATAGCCTCTGCTATGTGCTTCAATGTTGCAAATTTAGATAGTTTTTTATTTAAAAGCAAGAAAATCATAAAAATATTAGTTTTAATTTCTCTCAACAAAATTGCATCAATTCTGTTAGCAAGAATATTAGTTGAACTTTCTGGTTGCAAAGTTACAATCAACAGAACTATTTTGCAAGAAAATCGCCCGTGCCCTTACTTTTTGTAACCCATTGTTATTCTTTGTGTTAGGCTGTTTTGAGATGTGCCTTTTCATTTTGTCTTATAAAACTGCACCTATCGTGTCTAAAATCTGGCTTACGCCAGATTATTTATTTTTCTGCGTAAGCAACTTTTGAACAAATACTTAGAATCGGTAGCCGATAGCAATTTGAGCATTACCATTCTTATCTTGACAATTGTCAAATATTTTAGTTAAGCCTAAGGTGTAACGACCTTGGATAAAGACATCTTTTGTAATATTATAGGTCAAACCAATGCCCACTCCAAAATCAAAACGATTAGCACCTAAGTCATGCTTTGTTTTCTTATCTTTACCATC
>JAFWUA010000141.1 GCA_017518785.1 Neisseriaceae bacterium | reverse complement strand
CATTTCATCAACGCTTATCGGCTTTGTGGTGGGTCGAAGACCCACCCTACACCTTATCAATAACGCCACTTGCCTGCCTATCCGCATGATAACTTGACCGCACCATTGCTCCTACGGCGGCGTTTTTAAAGCCCATTTGTTGTGCTTGTTGTTTGTAATAAGCAAACATTTCAGGCGTAACATAACGAGCCACTGCCAAGTGGCTGTTTGTGGGTTGCAAATACTGCCCGATGGTGAGCATATCAACATCGTTCTCTCGCATATCGTGCATGACTTGCAGCACTTCATCATCGGTTTCGCCCAAGCCGACCATAATGCCTGATTTGGTCAGCACATCAGGCTTTAAGGCTTTGTATTTTTTCAATAAATTTAAGGAATGAGCATAATCCGCACCAGGTCTGGCTTGTTTGTATAATCGTGGTGCGGTTTCTAAATTATGATTCATCACATCGGGCGGATTTTCTGCCAAAATATCTAACGCCAAATCCAAACGCCCACGAAAATCAGGCACCAAAATTTCGATTTGTGTATCGGGTGAAGTTTGTCGTAACGCTTTGATACAATTTGCAAAATGTTCTGCTCCGCCGTCTTTTAAGTCGTCCCGATCAACCGAAGTAATCACCACATATTTAAGTTTCATTTGGGCAACCGATTGAGCCAAATGCTGCGGCTCGTGTGTGTCCAAAGGCAGGGGGCGACCGTGTCCCACATCGCAAAACGGACAACGACGCGTACAAATATCGCCCATAATCATAAAGGTTGCCGTGCCTTTGCCAAAACACTCGCCAATATTCGGACACTGTGCTTCTTCGCACACTGTATGCAGTTTTTGCTCTCGCAGTATGTTTTTGATTTCAAAATACTTTTGAGAACTTGGCAACTTGGCACGAATCCAAGACGGTTTGGGCAGAACGCTTTGCGGTTGCACCACTTTAACAGGAATTTTAGCAACCTTATCTGCCCCTTTTTGTTTGATGCCAAGTTGTTTGTGTGTGTGTTCCATTATTTATGATACTTTCCGGCAGACTTATTTATTATTGAGTTATTGGATTCGGCGAAACCAATACCCCATCTTCATCACAATAGACAAAATCACCTACATGGAATACCACATTGCCGAATGATACAGGTACATCGATTTCACCGTTACCATCTTTGGCTGATTTTTTGGGATTAGTGCCCAATGCTTTAATACCAAAGTCCATAGTTTCAATCGTAGCACTATCGCGAATTACGCCAAAGACAATCGCTCCTGCCCAACCGTTTTTGCGACCTGCTTCGGCAATTTGGTCTCCGATTAAGGCACTATACAGAGAACCATGTCCATCAACTACTAATACTTCGCCATTTGATGGAGTATTTAGCATTTTTTTGACTAAACCGTTGTCTTTCAAACAACGTACAGTACGAACTTTCCCATAAAAACTGCGACGTTTACCGAAGGTTTTAAATTGCACTTCACAAGAGGGTGTATCAGGTGCAATGTCGATTAAATCAGCAGTTGCAAATGTTTGTTGTGTCATAATCAATCCTTATTAAGTTTTATGAGTATAAGTCTTGGCGAATATCTGTCAGTAAGCAGATGATTTTAATAGTATTTGGATATTCAGGTAAAGAAGATTTTTGAAAAGCCATCTCTATTTTTACCATTAAATCTTCTGCTTTTTTTAATAAATCTTCATATTCAAATTCACCATGTTTAATCGATACATAAATAATTCATCACAATTTTTACGGAGATTCCTGCAAAACTCGATTTTTTCTATTAATCGTCATTTTTAGCGTAGCGAAGAATCTTTATAAACAATAAGTTAGATTCTTCATTTCACTTCGTGAAATTCAGAATGACGAGTTTTGCAGGAGTCTCTTACGGTAAACAATTATTTCACCATATTGAGCAATATCCAAAGCTGTTTCTAATAAACGAAAGGTATGCATCATGTTTTTATCATCATAATTTTTACTGTGCTCTTGGGTTATTTTCCAGCATTTGGGATTACGTTCTTTTTCCCATTATCTGAAACTTTTGCAAAACTCGTCATTCGTAAGTTTCCGTAGGAAAATAAAGAGTTTTAACTGATTGTTTTATAAATATTCTTCGCTTACGCTCAAAATGACGAATTGTAAAAAAATAGAGTTTTGCAGGAGTTTAAGTCTGCCGGAAAGCTAATAAAAGCATTCCGGCAGACTTAAAATATAACATAGTCTGCCGGAAAAGGTTTTAGTAGCTATTTTTTTCCAGTAATAGCACCTAAAATCCCACGTGTAATTGTGCGGGTGATACTGCTCACTGCTTTACGCCGTGCGGTTTGGGCAATTGAGTTGGCAACGTCATAGGCTAAACCTCCTCCGGATTGCTTGCGTTGTCCGGTTGCTCCTTTGACGATTGCATCGAAGATTCCTGGTTTTTTATTTTTTTCCGCTAATTTTGCTTCGGCTTCTGCTTCGGCTTGCTCTTGGGCTTTTTGTGCTTCTTCTAATAAGGCTTCGTAGGCAGAGTAGCTATCGGTTTCATCTTTGTAGATGCGATAAAGTGGGTCGCTTTGGAAGGCTCGTTTTCTTTCAGCTTCGTCAATTGGCGAAAGTTGGGAAGAGGGCGGTAATATCCATGCTCTCTCAACCGGGGTGGGCATGCCTTTTTCGTCCAAGAATGATACTAATGCTTCGCCAACTGCTAATGTGCTAATTGCTTCACTTACATTAATATTAGGATTGGTGCGGAATGTTTCGGCAACCGATTTAACGGCACGTTGGTCGCGTGGGGTAAATGCTCGTAGAGCATGTTGAACGCGATGGCTTAATTGTCCTAACACAGCATCAGGCAAGTCCAATGGACTTTGGGTACAGAAATAAACGCCAACACCTTTGGAGCGAATTAGACGAACTACTTGTTCAATTTGGGCGATTAAGGCTTTGGAAGCTCCATCAAATAGTAAATGTGCTTCATCAAAGAACATTACAAAAATTGGTTTATCAGGGTCGCCGATTTCCGGCAGTGTGTTAAATAGTTCTGCCATTAACCATAATAAGAATGCACTAAACATACCTGTTGAGTTCATTAATTTTTCGGCATTAAGAATATTGATAACACCTTGACCGTTTTCGGTTTGCATCCAGTCTTCTAAATTAAGTGCAGGCTCACCAAATAGTTTGTTAGCCCCTTCATTTTCTAATTGTAGTAGGGAGCGTTGAATTGCACCGACACTGGCTGCGGATACGTTGCCATATTGGGTGCGATAAAGTGATGCATTGTCTGCCACGTGTTGTAGGGTTGAACGTAAATCTTTTAAGTCATATAAGAGTAAGCCACGATCGTCTGCTACTTTGAAGACTAAATTTAGCAAGCCCTCTTGGGTGGCATTTAGTTGCAACAGTCGCGATAATAGCATCGGTCCCATTTGCGAAACGGTTACACGCACAGGAATTCCACTTTCGCCAAATACGTCCCAAAAACGCACTGGATAGGATTGTAAGTATGAATCTGGTAAGGAGAATTTTTCCAAGCGTTGAGCAATGATGCCACTTTTTTGTCCACTTTGACACAGCCCTGATAGGTCGCCTTTTACATCAACTAAAAATACCGGAACGCCTGCTGCACTAAAATATTCTGCCATTTTGCGTAAGGATACGGTTTTGCCTGTTCCGGTTGCACCTGCAATAAGTCCATGTCGGTTTAACATTTTGCTCAATAGGTATTGAGATACACCTTCTTCGGTTCTTGCTAATTCAAATTGTGTCATATCTGCCATTTTGCTTGAACTCCATGTTGTTGCAATAGATTCCGTGTTTTACCACAATTTTCTTACATTATGTAATAAAACGTGGTTCACTAATTAATTCAATGCCAAAGCGTTCTAATACCGTGGATTGGATTAAATTTTTTAAATCAATAACATCTTGGGCAATAGCTTTGCCGGTATTAATTAATACTAATGCTTGTTGTTGATGTACTGCCATTGCACCACATTTTTTACCTTTTAATCCGGCTTGTTCAATCAGCCACGCAGCTGCAATCTTAACTTTTCCATCGCTTTGTGGGTAGTGAGGTAGATTGGGATATTTTTGTAATAATTGTTTAGCATAGTCTGCCGGAACAATTGGATTATGAAAAAAACTGCCTACGTTGCCTATTTTATCTGGATCTGGTAGCTTGCTTTGGCGGATTTGTATAACTGCTTGGGAAATATGATTGGCATTTAGTTTTTCACTATCAGCGATTGTTTGAGCAATTCGTGCTATATCGCCATAATCGATATGTGGGTTAAATTGTTTGGATAATCGAAATTCTACTTTGGTAATTAATAGATGTGGCAATTGCTTAAAAATGCTATTGCGATAAGAAAATTGACATTCATCATTACTCATGACAAATCGTTCTTGGGTAAGCGTATTAACTCCTGATACACTTACAATGTAATCTTTAACTTCAACTCCATACGCACCAATATTTTGCACTGGTGCAGCTCCTACTGTGCCAGGAATTAGGCTTAAATTTTCTAATCCAAACCAAGATTGACTTAAAGTGTATTGTACAAATTGATGCCAATTGTTTCCGGCAGACACTCTAATGCGTACATATTCATCTTCATCGATTACTTGTATGCCATTAGTTGCAATTTGGACAATTAGACCATCAGTTATATCTTTTAAAAAAATTGTATTACTGCCGGAACCTAACCAGATTACTCTTTCATATTCTTGGGCATGGGCTAATAATTCATCTAATTTATCAGCATTTTCCCAACGATAAAAAAAACGTGCAGCTACATCTAAATGTAGTGTATGTAATGGTCGTAAGGAAATATTGTGTTGAATATTCATATTTTTAAACAAAATGATGTGTTATTTTTTTACGAGCTATATAAATTAAATATCCGGTCAAAGCAAGCGATGCCACAGTTAGTGAAATAACCAGAGCACACCAGAAACCATATAATCCCCAACCAATCCAAAACGCTAAAATATAACCCAATCCTAAACCTAAAATCCAAAACGATACCATATGAATTAGCATAGGAATCACGGTAATTCGATAACCACGCAATGCACCAGATGCAATGGTTTGAGTGGCATCAACTACTTGATAAATTGCAGAAAATAATAATAAATTAGCACCAATCAATATAATTTCAGAATCACTTGTAAATAAAGATACTAATGGTACTCGCAATATTGCCAAAGCAATTCCGGCAAATGCAGCTCCTATTGCACCAGCCACAATACACACCCCAGAAATATAATATGCACGTTTTCTTTGTTTAGCACCCAATGATTGACCAATACGAGCACTAATTGATGCACCTAAACTTTGAGGCAACATATATAGCACCGAACCAATAGTCATAACTATTTGTTGAGCTGCCACAAATTGTACGCCAGAGTTGGCAATTAACATGGTAATAAATGTAAATAAGCTTACTTCCAAGAAAAATGAAAAACAAATCGGCAAACCAAGTCGTAAAATTGGTGCTATATCCTGCCAAGATGGTAGACTCCAATCGCGATTTAATTCAAACTGCCGGAAATATTTATTTTTAATAAAATATAAATATAAACAAATTGTATTAAACCAAAATACTATGGCAGAAGCAGCTCCACAACCGGCACCTCCCATACGCGGCAAACCATATAAGCCATTGATTAGAATATAGTTAAGTGGAATATTTAAGATTAATCCGATAACTCCAATCCACATAACAGGCATCGTGCGTCCAAGTGCAGCGGCGTATGATTGAAAAGCACGATGAAGAATCGCAGCAGGCAAACCTGTGGCAATTGCATATAAATACCATACAGTTGTCTTAATGGCATAATCCGACCATTTAAGTATATTTTGTAGAGGAATACACAATAGCCAGAGAATTACAATTCCAACTATGCCAACAATCGCACACAAGAAAAAACCTTGTTGTGCTTCACGTCGCATTACATCAAAACGCTTTGCTCCAAAAGATTGAGATAAAATAGGATTAAGTGCAGTTGGAATGCCAAATAAAGTGATAAGTATTGTTACAAATATACCTGAACCCAAGCCTACGGCAGCTAAATCTTCCTTACCAGCCCAACCAGACATTAGGGTATCCACAAATCCAGTGCCAACTTGTGCCAATTGCGAAATCATCATTGGCATGGCAATTACCGCGATTAAATATAATTCATAAAAAAAGCGGCGTTTGGGTTGTTTATCTAAATCAAATAGCATATTAATAAATAGAAAATTGATACCATCAACAATGGTATCAATTTAGATTATATTTAAGTGATAACAATAAATTACTTTTTAGTTTTCTTCTTTTCAACGAAGTCTTTTTTCATTTCGTCAGAAGTATTTTTTATGTGCCATAACAAAATACCTAACGAGCCCTTGTTTGTTGTAGCCAACAAAAGTACAACTCGTCTTTTCTCTTCCAAGTCAATATTACGACAGAAAATAAAACCATTTGCACATTCAACATGAATAGCATCAACAGATTCCATCTGCGATTCAATTGAAACTGTTTCGCCCAAACCATCTAATGAAGCCGCCAATGCAGCACTACCTGCTGCATTTTTTTCTTCTAAATGAGTGTAGGCAACCGGAAAACCATCAACCGTTGCTACAATAGAGTAAGTAATCCCATCAATCTTTTCGTTTAATTCCTCAAGATGTTTTTGAAATACGTCAGCCTCTGACATAATCTCTTCGTAACTAACTACTGCTTCATCATTATCAGCCATTATAAGTTATTCCTTAATTTCTTGATTAATCAGCAAAATTTCTAACATCATCAAAACATCTGCTTTTTCACGTACATCTGCTTCGAAAATTGGTGGAAACATGCCCACACTTGCAAAATAATTGGCGTATTTTTCTAATGCAGCACCACTTTTATCAGTTTTAACAATGCCAACCACAAAAGCTTGTTGGCGAATTAATTCGGCAAATGCTTGCAAATAATCATCTAAATCTTGCAATGGATCTTCACGAGTTTCATCGATGAGAACGATACAACCTAACGCCCCACGTGCCAAAATCGGCCACATAAAGCGAAATCGTGGCTGACCTGGAATACCGTATAAATGCACAATATCGGTATCTAATTCAATCGTACCATAATCCATAGCAACGGTAGTGGTTGCTTTCACTGACTGTGCAGCGTCTGAATTTGCAGCTTCTGTGGTAATAGGAGGGGTGTCACTAATACAAGCAATCGCAGTAGTTTTTCCTGCTCCCATCGGACCAATAAATAAAACCTTGTGTAATGTGCCTTTACTCATATTCTACTCGATAAATATTCCTGCATACGCAGTTTTTCTCTCAAACTATTAATCCAAGCTACATTCTTTTTAGCTTGAACAGGAGCACTACTTCCAATTTCAACCGATTTATATTCCAATGGCAAACCTGCCATCGATGCTGCAACTAAAAAACGAACAATTTCTTCTTTGTCCTGCCCTGATTTTATCACGGCATCATCGGCAGATATAAATTTTTGCGTAAACAAAGTGGTGCACAGTAACAATTTGCTGTTAGTTTCCCATTTACCAAATAAGGGCCAACGTTTTAGGCGAACTTGGCAAGATGGATCACCAAACTTTTCTTTAATGGCAGAGGATAATGAAGCATGAAGACCATAACTCCAAAAGACTGCTTCATAAATAAATGAACGTGCATCGTTTGGTGGTGAAATTTTGTCGCGGATAATTTTGGGGTGTTTTAATGAGCTTAATTCATGAATAAGACCACCCAGAGTTTGACGCTCGGTATAGATTAAACCTTCGCTACGGTCAATCCATATATTGGTGTCGCCTTCTTGTAAATGGTGATTTTTGTCAGTTGTAGCGTATTTTTGAAGGTATGCTTCAATAAATGGCAAGCTTTCGTCAAAATCGTCATTCTCATCATCTTCAACAACAATTTCAACTTGTTGCTTGACTTCTTGGCTTTGTAGACGTTTTTCCTCTTCTAATGAATCTTTTATCAATGCCATCAGTGCAAGTGTGGCTACTGGTAATTTAAGATTGACAATGTGTTTGCTTGTGGCAGAATCGTCTTTGTTATGTAAAAGTATTAATTTATTGATTTTATTAATATCTTGACGCTGGTGCGATTGTCCCAAAAAGAGTACATCAGCAATATTAGATTCAGAAACTACTTCCCACGTATAAACTTCATGGTCATCAGAGTATTTGCCAAAACGATTCATGGCATCAAACTGACGCAACAAAACATCTTCCGTTTCCGCTGCGAAACCTTCTATAAACAGTTTAATTGTCACCAAATCAGTCATGACTTAATCTTTCTTAAACTACATTCTTACATAAACCATAAAATCTACATTGCAACTACACTATAAATATTTTTATTTTATCAACTATCAAGCTTTATTTCTCCTATTTTAACTTATCGGCAGGTAAGTAGCAAACCAATAGTCTGCCGGAAAGTTTTTCCGGCAGACTTATTTGATATAGATTAAATTTTTTCTTTATCGATATATTTAGGATTTAGTTTGAATGTATACCCATCTTTATCGGTATTCCAACGTTTTTCTAATCGCCATTGATTTTGGTCATCTTCTAAGCGTACAAGCCAGTTTTTGGCATTTGGTAAAGGTTGCGGAAAGGCAACAGTATATTGTTTGGATTGTTTATTAGTAGGTGGTAATTCTACGGTTAAATCATTTTCTTGGATATTGTGAAAAAATGTGAGCATGAGTGTGCGTTGAGTGTCGTATTCTCCATCTAAAATCACCATTGCTCCATCTAAATTTGGCTGAATGTATACTTGTGCAGATAGTTGTTGTTTGGCAGCGGTTTTATCGCGTTCTATTTCTAATACGATGTTTTTACCTTCTTTGTAATAATCATCGGTAACCAAAGTATCTTTTACGCCTAATGCGTATCCCAAAGTGATAAAACCTGCAACTACAACAATTGCAGGTCCTGCCATTAAGCCCCATGTCCAAGGCTCTTTATACCAAGGACGGGGCTGTTCTTTGTTTTCCGTTTTTTTATTGCTCATCGAGTACCTTTTATAAATGCTGCTTTTTCGTCAAAAGTGCGTATTGTACCGTCTTCTCCTTTGGTGTGATAAGAGAATTTGAAATAAATATGCTGACTCTTACCATTGGAGGTATCCGCCATTTCTGGTGGAATCGATACTTGTACAGGTAAGGATACAGGATCTCCTGGATTAAGTTCAAAATCATTAGCAATACCGGTAAGTTTAATTCCCTCTATACCTTCAACATTAGCATTAATTACTTGTACTTTGTCAGATGCATTCAATAAACGCAAGGTGTAAGAGTTTTCTACTAATCCTTCATTATTATAACGTACCATTACACCACGATCTTTGATGACATCGACACGTACATTTTGACGATTCATAATGCCGATAATCCAAGAGACCATAATGATTAGCAGAATTAAACCATAACCTACTACGCGTGGACGTTTTAAGCGTGTCCAGAT
>JAFWUA010000140.1 GCA_017518785.1 Neisseriaceae bacterium | reverse complement strand
TGATTTATCTTGTCATTTAATTCTTCTTGCTTAAATTTACTAAAATCAATAAAAGATTCTGCACCTTGAAATGATTTATCTTTATCAAAATCTTTCAAAGTGTTACGTAATGCTTCTGTTGCTTTTTCCTGATCTTTTACATTAACTGTCGTATAAACACGAAAGCCATTCGTATAAGCATTATCTCCATACTTTTCGTACATCAACTGGCGTGTCATTTCTGCCACATAAAGAGCACTAGTATTAATCCCCAATTTTTCCGATTCATAATGTAATTCTTCCGTTTTAGCTTCTTCATATTGCTCGGGAGTAATCATGTTTAATTCCAACATGTTACCTAAAATATATAACTGACGTGCTTTGGCACGTTTAGGATTAACTTTTGGATTAAATGCAGAAGGAGCTTTGGGTAAACCTGCTAACATTGCAGCTTCGGCAATGTCCAATTCTTGTACAGGCTTATTGAAATAAGCACGAGAAGCAGCCGCAAAGCCATAAGAACGTTGTCCTAAATAAATTTGATTAAAATACAACTCTAAAATCTGTGCCTTACTCAAAGAACGTTCAATCTTGTAAGCCATTAATGCTTCATTAAATTTACGTGTAAAAGAGCGTTCATTGGTAAGAAAGAAATTACGTGCAACCTGTTGTGTAATTGTACTTGCACCAGATTCAATCTTGCCAGAATGAATATTGCTCAATGCAGCACGTGCAACACCAATTAAATCAACACCCCAATGCTCATAAAAACGCTTGTCTTCGGCGGCAATTACCGCATACACCAATACATCAGGAAACTTATCGATTGGGGTAAATGATCTGCGTTCCTCACCATAAACACCTATCAGATGACCATCAGCAGAGTAGATTGTTAGAGGCATTTTGGGCTGATAACGTGTGATTAAGTCCAAATCAGGCAACTTGGGATAGGCAATCAATACCGCAATCGCTAATAATCCAATTGCCAACAAAATCGCACTCAAAAATAAAGTAAAAAGGGTTAAAAAAATTTTTTTCAGCATGGCGATAAGTTAAAAAAAAGTAAAATTATGTTGCACGAAGTATAAAGATAAAGTTAACCTAATACCAGCATAAAGAAAGCGCAGTGAAAGCCATTATTTTTTAACATTGAAGGATTATTACAATGCGTTTGGGAAACAACAAAGACAAAAAATCGGCAAATTCCTCGCCGAGCCTTGGAGGGCGTACGTTTATAGGTATCGATGTCAGCGATCACGCTGTCAAAATGGTACAGATTTCTGGACGTTCAGCTGACCAAATAAAAGTGGAAAGTTGTGCAGTAACCCCTTTATCGCAGGGTGTGGTTACCAATGGAAAGGTAACAAATCCCTCCGAATTAGTGGTAACTTTGCAACAAACCGTTAATCGAATGGGTAGCGTATCGAAAAATGTTATTTTTGGTTCACCTAATGGTATCGTAACAACGCAAAGCTTCGTTTACGATCCTACGAGTGGGGTTTCTTTGGAAGAATCAGCCTCATTCGAAGCTACTCAAATTTCTGCTTTGGACGATATTAATTTCGATTTCCAAGCAGTTGGCGATTCAAGCAGAAAAGGGCAGAGCGTAATTCTTGCTTTATCTAAAAAAGAGGACCTTGAACCATATTTGGCAGTTTTAGACGAAGCAGGCTTGAATCCTGCATTAGTGGATGTTGAACCTGTTGCTCGTGCAAACGCATATTTCTGGTGGATTAATAAAAATTCTAGCGATTTAGAGCAATCTGCCATTGTAACTTGCGATATTGGTCTGGAAATATCACAAGTGAGTATTTTGCAAGATGGTGCTATTCTTTATAAGCAGGATTTCCCAGTTGGTGGTAAACATCTTACTCGTGAATTGCAAAGAGAATGTAATGTTAGTGCAACAGAAGCAGAGCAGCTAAAAGTATCCAATAGCAAGCCTAAAGAATATCAAGCTGTTGCGGATAAATTTAATTTGCAGATTGCACAAGAGATACAACGTGTATTGCAATTCTTCTACACAGTTTCTGGTTCAGAAAATGTTAAAAAGATTGAAAGAATCTTCTTAACTGGAGGTGGTTGTCAAAGTGTTGGAATTGCAGAAAGCGTTACTACACAAAGTGGCATTCAGACACAAATTCTTAATCCTTTGGAATATGCTTCTGCCTCTGGTAAAGTAAATCAGGAACAGTTTAAACAAAATGCTTCACGTTATACCGTTGCATTTGGCTTGGCATTAAGGGGGTTAGTATGATTAAATTGATTGGACTTAATTTATTGCCGTATCGTGAAATAGCACGGCAAAAGAAAAAAGCCGAATTTAACCGAATGATGATCGCTGCAATGATTTTGGGTTTTGTTTTCGCCGGTGTTATTTGGTTCTTGTTAAATTCTCTTATCGATGATCGAGAAGGTAGGAATCAAACGTTGCGCAATGGTATTAACGAGTTAAAAGAAAAAATCAAGCAAGTTGAAGAGTTAGAGCAACGCAGAAATGAGTTTTTGGCACGTAAGAAAAAAATTGAAGAGTTGGAAAACGAACGCTATAAAGCAGCAATGATTTTCAATGATTTAAATCGATTAATGCCAGAAGGTACTTTCCTGACTCATATCCAAAGCAAAGATGGTACTCAATACTCGTTTACAGGTGTTGCTTTGAGTGATAGCAAAGTTGCGGCTTTTATGAGATCTTTACCAAGTACTGGTTTGTTTGAGGAAGCTAAATTGGTTGAGATTAAGACTGAAAAAGGCGTACAAGTCTTTACTGTGGAAACTAAACTATCACGTAGTGTTGATGTTAGTAAACAGGCAAAATGATGAATAAGGGAGATTAGATATGGCATCTAAATCATTTGATATACATGATATGCACCTGCAACCTATGTGGTTCAAGTTGCTGTTGGCAGTCTTGATTGTTGTAGTTATTTTAGGAGCTGCATACTTATATAAGTATAAAGAGCAGCTTGAAGAATTGGACATGAAAAAGGCTGAAGAAGAAAATACTCTTAAACCAGAATATTCTGAAAAGGCAAAAAAAGCAGCAATGTTACCTGTTTTGGAAGAGGAGTTAAGGCAATTAGAGGAAGCGTTTGCTATTTTGGTTAAAAAATTACCAACCGATGCAGAAGTTCCAAATCTAATTCAAGAATTGAATCAAGCTGGTTCGAACAATAGTTTGCAAATGTCTTCTACTAGACCATTGAAAACTGAACAAGATGGTCCAGTTGAAATTCTACCGTATGCTATTTCAACAAGCGGTAGTTATGATCAATTCACTTCGTTTGCCAAAGATGTTGGAGGTTTGTCTCGTATCATCGTATTGGATGCTTTGAATGTTACTACTGACAATCAGGGTAAGATAAAATTGGAAGCGAGAGCAAATACCTATAAAGCATCGAAGGATTATGTTGGTAACAAAAAACCTGCTGATGCCGGTAATGCAGCACAGTAGTTGAAAGGGAGTAAATGTTTATGAAAAAATATTTATTATTGATGTTGCCAATGGTGTTGGTTGCTTGTACTCCACATAGTGATTTACATGGTTGGATGGATCAGGAAAGACAAACTGCTGCTACCGAGGCAAAAGGTAAACAACCTAAACCAGTGGAACCTCTCGTTTATAAACCGTATGAGCCACCAGAATTTTCAGGATTGAATGCTTTTGATGGAACGCGTTTGAGTTTGGCACGTAGTAGTGATTTAGGACCTAATGCACCAGATTTCAATCGTCCTAAAGAAATTTTGGAAGGGTTTGGTCTAGATCGTGTTGAATATGTTGGTTCTTGGGAAAAGAATGGACAAAGGATTGGTTTTGTCAAGATAGATGGTCATGTTTACACGGTTAAAGTGGGTAATCATTTGGGCACAGACTTTGGTGTTATTAAGGAGATTCGTCAAGATGAGATTATCCTTGATGAGACTGTACAAAATTCCGAAGGCGAATGGTTACACCGCTCGGCAGAGATTCCGCTTGTTATGAAATAAAATTAATGAGGTATAAAATTATGAAAAATGTTGCTGTGAAAGCATTATCTGGTTTGGGTTTGTCGGTATTGATGGCTTCTGCTTGGGCTGGTACCATTCAAGACATCAAAGTTACCAATGTTGATAACAACCGTAAGATTGTAAAGATTTACTTCCAAGGTGGGGCTGTTGTTCCACAAGGATTTATGACTGATACTCCTCCGCAAGTTGCCTTGGATTTTGCTGATACAAACTTGGGGGTACAGCAAAATGCCTTACAATACAATGACTCATTGTTAAAGGGTATATCTGCTGCTTCACAAGATTCTCGTACTCGTGTGGCATTGGCTTTGAACAAAAAAGGTCAGTATCAAGTTGAACGTAAGGGTCCAAATGAAATTTGGGTCCATTTGAATGGTAGCGGTGCTCCTGTAAGTGCTCGTGCAAATGATGCTCGTTACAATCCTGTTAACGTATCAGTAAGCAAAGAGCAAAATCAACGTGCAATTAATGAATTTGCCAAAGCAGGCGATTCTAAACAGCCTGTTAATGTTGAAATGAAATTCAGCAAAAATGCCAAAGGTGCTGGCGTGATGGAATTTACTGTGCCTGCTAAACATTCTGAGCCAAAAATTGAGCGTTCAGAAGGTTCTATAACTTTGGTTTTCCCTGATATTCGATTGTCCCCTAGTGCTCAGAAAAATTATGATGTAGCAGAGTTTGCTACACCTGTTCGCAAAGTTGCTTTGCAACGTGTGGGCAGTAATACTAGGATCACCATTAATAACTATGGCACGGATTGGGATTATTCTGTAAAAGATAATGCAGGCGTATACACTGTTAGTGTATCACCCAAAGGTGATTTGTTCAATTCTTTAGATGAACTTCCCAAACCTAAGTCATTTAAAGGTGGTCGTGTTACTTTGGATTTCCAAGATGTGGATGTACGCACTATATTGCAAATTATCGCAAGAGAGTCAGGCATGAATATTGTTGCCAGCGATACCGTTCAAGGTAAAATGACACTTAATTTACGTGATGTTCCTTGGGATCAAGCACTGGACTTAGTAATGCAAGCACGTAACTTGGATATGCGTCGCAATGGAAGTGTTATCAATATTGCTCCACGCCAGGAATTGCTGAATCAAGATAAAGCAATTATGCAGGGACAGCGTGAGCTTAATGAGATGGGACCGTTGCTTTCTCGTACTTTCCAATTGAAGTATAAGAGTGTGGAAGATTTTAGGACTGTTTTGAAATCTGTCGAGGGAGGGTTGTCGTCATCTTCAGGTGGTAGTAATACTATTCTTAGTGCTCGTGGTAGTGTGATGTTTGATGCTGGTACCAACACTTTAATCGTTACAGATGTTCAGTCAGTTGTGAATAAATTTGAAAAGCTGATTGCTCAGTTGGATGTTCCGATACGTCAAGTGATGGTTGAGGCACGCATTGTTGAAGCTAATGAAGGTTTCTCGCGTGAATTAGGTACTCGTTGGGGATTTGGTCTTATGGATAACTATACGGGAACGGGTACGGAACGTACTAAAACAGCACTAGCTTCAGGAATTGATGGAGGAGACAAAGACGGTTTACAATGGGGGCCTAGTATTGAGAGGGATCCGAATACTGGTGCCATCACTTCTCGTAATTGGGGTACTAATCCCAACATTAATTTACCAGTTTCAGCTGCTACGACGCTAGTGTCTTTGTACAGGGCCACTGCACATGGCTATATTGGTTTAGAACTTTCTGCGATGCAAGAAGATAACCGTGGTAAGGTGGTTTCCAGTCCGCGCGTATTGACTCAAGATCGTAAAGAAGCAAGTTTGTCTGATGGTGAAGATGTTCCATATCAAGTTGCGTCTTCAAGTGGTGCTACTTCTATTCAATGGACACAGGCTGTTACTGGCTTGAAAGTAACTCCTCAAATTACTCCTGATGGCAATGTGATTATGACTCTAAGAGTAATGAAAAACTCAATTAGTCGTTATACTCCGAATGGCGATCCTGTTATTGCCAAAAAGGAAGTTGAAACCACAGCAATGGTAGAAAACGGTGGTACTATGGTTGTTGGTGGTATCTATGTTGAAGAGAACACTAACGATAATGGTAAAGTACCTGTGCTTGGGGATATTCCATTGCTTGGTAATCTCTTCAAACATTCTACCCGCAACAACAGACGTCGTGAATTGTTGATTTTTGTAACACCACGTATTATTGATACAATGAATACTGGTTCGTTGGATTATTAATCATCGATTGGAGTTTGGTTATTTTATATAAAACTGCCTATTGACAAGATAGGCAGTTTTTTTATCTTAAATATTGGCATAAATAAACCCATGCAAAACTCGTCATTCTTCATTTCATACAGTGAAATTAAGAATCTAACAAATTGTTTTGTAAATATTTTTAGCTTCTCTCAAAATGACGAATAATAGAAAAATAGAGTTTTGCAGGAGTTTCCGCCACTGATTAACAAAATAGCATAAACGGCGTGGGTAGAAAGCGTATAACATTCGCAAAGATCTGCCGCTTTTTTGGGGTACGCAACTCACGCATGTTCATAAGTCTAAAACTTTTGCAAAACTTAATCAGAAACAAAAAATCAATCTGATATAGGATTGGCATTTATGCCCGTGCTGAAATAATGTTAATATTATCTTTATTCTTAAAGGCACCCTAAATGTATAATTATCGGCGTTCGCAAAAAAAAGGCGGAACATTTTTCTTTACGCTTGCATTAGCCAATCGTCAAAGCCGCTTGCTTGTTGAGCATATTGACTATTTCAAACAAGACCATCGCAAAGTTTGGCAGCAAGATTATCCTTTTGAATCGCTTGCGGTTTGCGTATTGCCAGAGCATCTTCACGCCGTTTGGTCTTTACCGACGAATGATTGCAATTATTCATTGCGATGGCAGTTGATTAAACGCTATTTTTCTTATCATTTTAAAGCCGTCAAAACACGAAGCGACAGCAAAATCAAACACCGAGAAAAAGGCATTTGGCAACGCCGATTTTGGGAACACGAAATTCGTAATGAAGCAGATTTGCATCAACATATTGATTATGTGCATTTAAATCCTGTAAAACACGGCTATGTTAAAATGGTTGGCGATTGGCGATATTCGTCTTTTCATCGTTATGTGTGTTTGGGATTGTTGCCTGAAAATTTGGGAAGTTCGGCAGAATTATTGACGAAAAATTGGGATTAAAACGCCAAATGATTTAATTTTTCAGGCTGAAACCTTTGCAAAATCTAATTTTATACAAGGTAACGTCGTAGATATCATAAGCGAAGTCAAGGAATTTGCTGATTTTTAGTTAAACAAAGTCAGCAAAGATTGACTTTTCTCATCAGATCAACGCAAGGTCAAAGTATTTTTGCGTTTTTCGCACAGCAAAAGCAATGGTAACTATTTTTCTCATCAATGCCACAATCACCACTTTTTTCGCTTTACCATTTGCTAATAATCGTTCTACAAAAGGTAGATAGACACTGTTCTTCCATCGTCCGAATGCAAAGTTCATTGCAGGAGCATAGAGTGCTTTGCGAATATAGCTGTGTCCGATTTTGGATATACCGCAAACCGTATAAACACTGCTTCCTGACTGTCGTGACATCGGTGTTAAACCAAAGAAAGTCGCCGCTTCTTTGCCGTTCTTAAAACCGCAACTCGCTAAATAGGCAAGCAACCAGTATGCGGTTATATCACCGATTGCAGGTATGCTTTTTAATCGTTTGAAATTCTCGTTCAATGCTTTGTCTTGCCTGACAAGCAATGCGATTTTGCTTTCTAATTCTTTGATTTTTAACGATAAGTAATCAATCAACTCCTGACTTGATTGATTACAATCCTCATCTTTCAACATACCCAATCGCACCGTTTAGCTTCGCTTACGCTCGCAGAAATTTCAGCCCAATTGTTTCGCAATTCCTTTATTTACTACGTAAATAAAGATTTTTTACTTCGTAAAAAATAAACTTTATTTTCTTGTGCTTCTTTGGTTTTAAGATGCTCTAATTGTCGCATCATATTCAATAATTTCCGCTCATTGGCTGGTTTTGGTTGATAAGTATGCAGTTTGCTTGCATGAAA
The DNA here is from genome assembly GCA_017518785.1 of Neisseriaceae bacterium. Classification (GTDB taxonomy): domain Bacteria; phylum Pseudomonadota; class Gammaproteobacteria; order Burkholderiales; family Neisseriaceae; genus RGIG9985. The sequence continues at coordinate 823 of JAFWUA010000140.1, read as the reverse complement.
ACAAGCAAATTCAGCCAGCAATTTTGCATCAACTTTGTCGGTTTTACTGCGTAAATTAGATGATTTAGCGAAGTTTGGAGTGCTTTGGGGGTTGATAACCGCAACGGTTAAACCTTTATCATACAGAAAATCAGCTAAATCTATATGATAAACATTAGTGGCTTCTAATAGGCAATAAGATTGCCCATCAAAATCAGTAAACCATTGATAATAAAGGTTAAAACATTAATTATCGTTTGTAAAAACATTGTGTTTGAACTTGCCATTTGATAACAACACGGCAACATCAAATTTGGCTTTGGCGATGTCAATACCAACGAAATTTGTCTCAAATAAATTGTCCATGTGCTCCTAAGCATGTAAATACGGGCTACGAATGAAGTCCGTGCTTTGATACCATTCGGGGTGATTATGGACAAAGTCTTATAGGCTTACGGCTCGTGCTCGATAACACAAGGGTGGCACAACTGAAATAAAACTTGTCCAAACCTTATTTTAGTATCTTACAAATAAAGTTAATGGATAAAACGTTATAATACGAGGGTGGGAGTGTCAGCCCACCAATCGTCCGATATGGCTGAATAAAAGTAGTTAAAATTCAAAAAATTACGCCTTACGGCGTATTGGTGAGCAAGAATGCCAACCCTACATCAGATTGCTTTTTTGTTTCTAATTAAGTTTTGCAAAGGTTTCAGTCTGCCGGAAAATTTTTTAATAGTTTTATAGTTTTCCGGCAGTGTTGTTAATTTCTATTTGTTTAATGTTTTAAAATAATTAACTAATTTATATAAACCTGTACCATGAGATGATTTGATTAAAATAT
>JAFWUA010000139.1 GCA_017518785.1 Neisseriaceae bacterium | reverse complement strand
GAAGGTAAGCATGTGGATCATGAGTTTGTATATGACGGCATGTTATTAGCAATGGATGAAATGATTCGTAGCGGTACAACTTGTGTTAATGATATGTATTTCTTTAATGCAGATGTTGCCAAAGCCGGCTTACGTATGGGAATGCGAACTTTCATTGGGGCAACTATTTTAGAGTTTCCTAATCGTTATGCAGCTAATGCTAATGGTTACATTAATCGTGCTATGTCTGAAAGATGTGCATTTTTTGGTGATGATTTAGTGCAATTTGTATTAGCTCCACATGCACCTTACACCGTATCTGATGAAACTTTCAAAAAAGTAATCTCATTAGCAGAACAAGAAGATATGCTAATACACTGCCATATTCATGAAACAGCAAGTGAAGTTTCCGGCAGTGTTTCAGAACATAAAATGCGTCCATTAACACGTTTGGATAATTTAGGATTATTGTCAGAACGTCTAATTGCAGCTCACATGGTACATTTGACTGATGAGGAAATCGAATTAGTCTCGAAGAGAAAAGTATCTATTGCTCATAATCCTGCTTCAAATATGAAATTGGCATCAGGCTTTGCACCTGTGCAAAAAATGTTAGATATGGGCATCAATGTTGGTTTAGGCACTGATGGTGCTGCATCTAACAATAAATTGGATATGTTTGCAGAAATGCGTCTATCAGCTCTAATTGCCAAAGGATTTTCAGGAAATCCTATCGCATTAAAAGCATACGATACATTGAAAATGGCAACTATCAATGGAGCTTCTGCCCTACATATTGATGACAAAGTTGGAACTTTAACAACCGGCAAAAGAGCTGATGTGATTGCGGTTAGTTTATCTGATATTGAAACTCAACCATTGTTTGACCCTGTTTCACACTTGGTTTATGCAGCAGGACGCGAAGCAGTTAGTCATGTATGGATTAATGGTGAGTCCGTTTTATCCGACCGTAGATTAACGAGAATTGATATTAATGAAATTAAAGAAAAAGCTTTGATGTGGAAAAATCGTATTAAAGAATAATCGGTAATTTATGTGAAATTATTTGACGATAAACGGTATTTTTATTACAATCAACTCCAGAGTATTGTACTCATTACACTCCTTTCTGAAAAAAATGGTTACCCCACAGGTTTACTGTGGGGTCTTTTTTTATATTCAATAAATCTCTCGTATAATATCCAGATTGAAACCTTTGAGAAACCTAATTTTATAAAAGTAACCTTGTAGGCAGGACTTTTGCCAACCAATCTTTCGGCAGATATGAATAAAAAAGTTATTGAAATACAAATAATTAACGCTTATCGGTGTTTTGATAAGCTTGGAAGCACACCAAACTGCGGCAGGATTATAGTTTGTTTCGGTATGAGTTTTGCAGGAGTCTTATGTATGTGTATTATTAAATCACATAAAGGAATAATCAATGAATATCCCATTTAGCGAACGCATAATCAGATTTATTATTTGGGGTGTGTTGTCTGTCATAGGCATTTTTATTATTTATGCCATATTAGTCGCCAAAGGTGCCCACACCGAAGGCGGCGGGGTTAATTTTGGTGCAATATTTATTTATATGTCTATGG
>JAFWUA010000138.1 GCA_017518785.1 Neisseriaceae bacterium | reverse complement strand
CCAACTCTACGGCGTTTCATTTTTAGAGACTCCTGCAAAACTTGATTTTTTCTATTACTCGTCATTCTGAACATAGCGAAGAATCTTTATAAACAATAAGTTAGATTCTTCATTTCACTTCGTGAAATTCAGAATGACGAGTTTTGCAGGAGTCTCTTTTAAATAGTAGGTTTTGCAGGAGTTTCAAACTCGTAATTCTTCATTTTCCGCAGAAAAATAAAGAATCTTAACCTGTTGTTCTTATAAAATATTATTCGCTTACGTTCAGAATGACTAACTATAAAAATATGGTTTTGCAAAGATTTCAGTCTGCCGTAAAGATTTTTAACCATCTTTTGCTATACGGCATAGATTTATTATTTCCACTCCAAAGTGTTGAATTTTAGCCTCTCCAAGTCCATAAATATCGTATAAATCAGTGATGCAGGTAGGCATTTTTTCTACTAATTCTTGTAAAGTGCGGTCGTTGAAAATTACGAAAGCAGGAACATCTTGACTTTTTGCTGTTTCGATTCTCCATTGTTTGAGTGCTATCCAAAGTTTTTCTTGTCTCACCGTTAGTAATTGCTTAAATTCGGTAAGTTTATCAGTATGATGGCGGTATGGAATACGTAATGATATTGATTTTTCTCCCAATAATAGTGGGCGTGCCATTGTTGTTAATCGTAATGATTGGTCAACAAAGGATACATTTAAACAACCATAGGCAATACATTGTCGAATAATTGAACGCCATTGGTGAATATTAAATTCCTTACCAATTCCAAATGTTGATAATTTGTCGTGATTGTGATGACTTACATCTTCGGTTAGTCTTCCTCGTAAAATATCGATAATATGTGTGGCAGGAAAAGCTTGTTTGACTCGCCAAATGCAAGAGAGAAGTTTTTGCACAGGCAGCAAGGCATCGAAACATTCTGGCGGTTGGCGACAGTTATCGCAGTGCCCACAATGCTCTTTTTCGCTATTTTCGTCCAAGCATGAAAGTAAGAATTTGCGGCGGCAGGAGTTATTTTCACAGTATGCTAACATTTGTGCGAGTTTGGCTAATTCGATGTTTTTTTGAGTATTATCTGATGAGCTTTCCATAATGCGTTCATGTAACAATACAAAATCGTTTAAGCCATGACATAGCCAACTTACAGCTGGAAGTCCATCGCGTCCGGCACGTCCTGATTCTTGGTAAAAACGCTCAATCGATGGTGGCATATCTAAATGAGCAACAAAACGTACATCTGGTTTATCAATTCCCATGCCAAATGCAACGGTGGCAACCATTATAATTCCATCTTCTTGAGTAAATTTTCGTTGATTATAAGAACGTTGCTGATTATCCATGCCGGCATGATATGGTAGGGCATTGATACTTTCTTCTTGTAAAAATCTGGTGATATTTTCTACTTTTTTTCGTGATGAGCAATATACTATGCCACAGCAATCATTTCCCATGCTGCGAATGAATTTTAATAACTGTTTTTTTCCATTGGATTTTTCTATAACTTGATAATCTATATTTGGTCTATCGAAACTATGGACAAATATTTTAGGATTAGGCAAGGATAAGTAATGCAAAATATCCTCACGCGTATGAGAATTAGCAGTAGCAGTAAGTGCGATGCGTGGAACATTAGGAAAATGTTTGGCTAATATAGATAAACGCCGATATTCCGGACGAAAATCATGTCCCCATTGGCTTACGCAATGAGCTTCATCTATTGCAAAAAAAGACACGGAAACTTGATGTAGAAAATTAATAAAACGATTAGTAACTGCACGTTCTGGCGAAACATATAGTAATTTCAAAGTATTATCACGCATTTTGTTTGCCATAATGCGGATATTTTCAGGAGATGTGCCACTATGTAGGGCACCGGCTGCAATTCCAGCCATGTGAGCTGCTGCAACTTGATCGTCCATTAAGGCAATTAATGGAGAAATAACCACAGTTACACCTTGATGAAGTAGAGCAGGTATTTGATAGCAAAGTGATTTTCCAGCACCGGTTGGCATTAGTGCCAATACATTATGACCTTGACACAAAGCTTCGATTACTTCTGCTTGTGCAGGCTTAAAATCGGTAAAGCCAAATATATCATGCAATAGTTTGCGTGCATTTGTAAGAAAATCAGATGAATTGCTCATGAGTTAAAGCTATAATCGGATAAGAATTAGTCTGCCGGAAACTTTTTATTATAAACTAAAAATTATCTTAAACTTTTAGTAATCCCTCTGGTACAATCCTGTGGAAATTCTTACCATTCATTAAATATGCAGTTAGATATGAAAAAAATTGTTATTTGCATTTTTGTAGCATCTCTTTTAGCATCTTGTGCCAAATGGCAACGTGTTGGAGTTACGACTAACGATGTATCCTACGAAGTAGATGAAAACAGTATTCGCCGTCAGGGAGAGCGTGTGATTTTTCGTAGTCGCGTTCAATACCCCACTCGGCATTTCCCTAAAAATGGTTTGCCACCGCATACGCAAGTTACATCTTTATGGGCAGTGGATTGTCAAAGTGGTTTGTATCGTTTATTGTCTACCGAGTTGACTGATTCAGTCGGCAACGTAGTTGAGAAAAAAATGTTGAATGATAAAACGCAATGGCAAAATCCACCTGAACAAGGTTCTGCCATGTTTCGTCAGCATCAGAAGGTTTGTCTTCAGTAAAACAATTGGTTGGAGATTGACATGAAAAAAATTTCTATTGTGTTGAGTGTTCTCTTGTCTTGGTCAGCAGGTGTTTTTGCCGAAGGTGATACACCAAATCAGGAGTTGTTATCGGCACAGATTGCTTATCGTCAGGCTTTGCAAGAGTATTCTAATCATCAGGAAAGATTGGCTGAATTGGAAACACAAGCCGAGCAAATTCGCCGCCGTCTCCAACAAGCACAGTCGGAGTTGCAAAATATTGAGCAAAAAATCAGCGAAGCAAAATCAGCTCAAGAAAATGCTAATAACACTTTGCAGGCAGCAGGTGAGCGTTTAGATAAAATATGGTCGGCTTCACGTGCTTATTAGAAGCATGAGTTAAAAAATTAATTGAGATTATTAGTTGGAAGATTATAAAAACACTGCCGGAAAGTAGATTTTAATAAAACCTTTCCGGCAGTGTTTTTATAATCATTTGTTGTGAGTTTAGCTATGGCGATGAATAGCGTATAAACATTGCTTGCGGTACAATCTGAATCTAATTGTTCCATTTTATAAATTTTATCGCGAGTCTTACTTTACCGTTTACTGGTTACTTTTAAACTTAAAACTGATATATCTCGATTAAATAGGGGAGTTTAAAACAATGAAAAGTAGCACACAAACCATTTTAGAACATACTCAAATTCCACGTCATGTTGCCATTATTATGGACGGCAATGGACGTTGGGCAAAAAAACGTTTTTTGCCACGAGTGATGGGACATAAAAAAGGTGTGGATCAATTAGAGGCAGCAGTTAGACGTTGTTCGGAATTAGGGGTGGAGTACTTAACCGTTTTTGCGTTTTCAACTGAAAATTGGCGTAGACCGTCCGATGAAGTATCTTTTTTAATGGGATTATTTGTTGAGGCTTTGAAAAAAAAGGTTCAAGCATTACACCGCAATGGTTTGCGTTTACGTGTAATTGGAAATCGCGATAAGTTTCCTACTCAAATTGTTGATGGCATTGAAGAGTCAGAAAAACTTACCGCTAATAATCCAGGTATGACTCTGACTATTGCAGCTGATTTTGGTGGTCGTCAAGATATTTTGCGTGCAGTCAATGAATTGTTAAAAGAGGGTGTTACTACTATTACCGAAGAGGATATGTTGCGACATTTATCTTTGGGAGATGCACCAGAACCAGATTTGTTTATTCGCACCGGAGGTGAGGCTCGTATTAGTAATTTTATGTTATGGCAAATGGCATATGCGGAATTGTATTTTACTGATACTCTGTGGCCTGATTTTGATGCAAATGAACTGGATAAAGCAATTGCTTCTTTCCAAAAACGTGAAAGACGTTTTGGTCGCACCAGTGAACAACTTCCCAAAGATGAGCAAAGACCATAAATTAAAAAATACAATTTTCACAATATGAAACAGCAAAATATAAGCATACTTGGTGCCACAGGAAGTATTGGCACATCTACTTTGGACGTTATATCCCTTAATCGTGATAAATTCAGGGTTTTTGCCATAACTGCTAATAGCCAGATTGATAAACTTTTTTTGCAATGTATTGAATTTAATCCATATTATGCAGTTGTGGCGAATGAGTCTGATGCTAACCGTTTACACGATATGTTACGTACCAAAGAGGTAGATACCGAAGTTTTATACGGTGCAGAGTCTCTTGCATACGTAGCATCTCATCAAAATGTAGATATGGTAATGGCAGCCATAGTTGGTGCAGCTGGATTATTGCCAACTCTTGACGCGGCACGTGCTGGCAAAAAAATTCTTTTGGCAAATAAAGAAACTTTGGTAGTAGCTGGCGATTTGTTTATGCGTACCGTACGCCAAAGTGGGGCATCAGTTTTGCCTGTGGATAGCGAACATAATGCTATTTTCCAAAGTCTGCCGGAAAAGGTTAGACTTGCTATGGCAAATGGAAAATGGAAAACGGAAGATTATCAATCATCTGGAATTAGCTCTATAATTTTAACCGCATCTGGTGGTCCGTTTTTAGATACGGATATAGATATATTTGCCAATATTACACCGCAAATGGCATTAAAACACCCTAATTGGTCAATGGGACGAAAAATCTCAATAGATTCCGCAACCATGATGAATAAAGGTTTGGAAGTTATTGAAGCATGTCATTTATTTAATATTCCGGCAGACTTAATTGAAGTAGTAATTCACCCACAAAGTATTATTCATAGCATGGTACGTTATATTGATGGTTCGGTATTAGCACAAATGGGCACTCCAAATATGTGTACTCCAATTGCTTATTGTTTAGGTCTGCCGGAAAGAATTGATGCAGGTGTTGAGGCTTTGGATTTTTTTACAACTGATGCACTTTGTTTTCGTGCACCAGATATAGAGCGTTTCCCGTGTTTGCAATTAGCGTTTGAAGCATTGCGTTTAGGAAAAGACGCACCTTGTATTCTTAACGCGGCAAATGAAATTGCAGTTGCAAACTTTTTAGATGATAAAATTCGCTTTACTGATATTGCTCGTGTAATTGAGAAAACTATGAGTTTATGTCCATTGAACGATGATATATTTAGTATAGAACAACTCCTACAAAAAGATACAATTGCACGAGATATGGCACAACAAATAATTACAGATATGATAAAAAATGATGAATAACAAATGTTTCCATTGTGGTTTAGATGTTCCGGTAGACTTAAATCTTACAGTTAATTATCATGGTGAAGAAAAAGAAACTTGTTGTATTGGTTGTCAAACAATTGCACAAGGAATTATCGATGCTGGTTTGGAACGTTACTATGAACAACGTACTTCCGATGCAAATCAAGGAACATTACCACCTCAAGAAGTTTTAGATAGATTAAAACTATATGATTTACCACAAATGCAAACAAGTTTTGTTGACATTAAAGACGGTAATCAGCGTGAGGCATTATTACTATTATCTGGAATTACTTGTGCAGCCTGTGTGTGGTTAATTGAACAGCGACTATTGCATTGTAATGGAATTGTCAGAGCCGAACTAAATTATAGTACTCACAGGGCTCGTATCACTTGGGATGATACCAAAATTAAACTTTCAGATATTTTACTACTTATCCAGAAAACAGGTTACGAAGCTTGTCCATATGATGCTATGCAAGCAGAGCAACAAGCACAATTAGAGCGTAAGCGTTCGCTTACAAGACTCTGGGTAGCAGGATTATCCATGATGCAAGTGATGATGTATGCCGTGCCAACTTATATATTTGGCGACATCGAACCGCAATTTTTGTGGTTATTGCATTGGGCAAGTATGGTTTTAACCTTGCCAGTAGTTTTATACTCTGCACTTCCGTTTTATCGAGGAGCATTGCGTGATGCTAAAAATAAACGCGTTGGTATGGATACGCCAATTACAATAGCGGTGATATTAGCTTTTTTAGCAAGTTTTATTGCCCTTTTGCGACATGAAAATAGCGGAGTATTTTTTGATTCTATTTCTATGTTTGTATTTTTATTGCTCGGAGGTCGTTATTTAGAACAAAGAGCACGCAGTAAAGCCGCTGATGCTTCGGAGCGATTAGTTAAATTAGTTCCAGCGTTTTGTCATCTTCTACCTAATTATCCTAATCAGCAACAACCACAAGAAGCCGCAGTAGTACAAATTGAAAGTGGTAATATATTATTAGTCAAAGCGGGGGAGATTATTCCGGCAGATGGAGAAATTATTTCCGGTGAAAGTGAAATAAACGAATCAATGCTTACTGGAGAAAGTATGCCAATTGCTAAAACAGTTGGACAAAAAATCACCGCCGGAACACTTAATGTAAGTAGTCCAATAATTATGCGTGTAGATACTGTTGGTAGTAATACACGTTTAGGTTCAATTATTCGTCTTTTGGATAGCACATTATCTCAAAAACCTAAAATAGCCCAAATTGCTGACCGTTATGCTTCTATTTTTGTAGCCTCACTTTTAATAGTAACAATTTTAGTTTTTATTATGTGGTTTTTCAAAGTAGATGCTAATCGTGCTTTATGGGTAAGTGTTTCACTTTTAGTAATTACTTGCCCATGTGCATTATCTTTGGCAACTCCAACTGCACTTATTGCATCTGCTGGAAATTTATCATCAAATGGGGTGCTAACTATAAATAGTACTGCAATAGAAACATTAGCACAAATAAATGATGTTATTTTCGATAAAACTGGTACACTTACCGAAGGAAAACTTCAAGTTCAACAAACTATTTTTTCCGGTAGTGTAGATGAAAAAGAAATTGGTGCAATTATTTGTGCCATAGAAACTCGTTCAGAACACCCAATTGCCACAGCATTATTATCTAAATTTGCTAAATATAAACAGGAAATGGATATAAGTGATCTACACAATGTAGTTGGGCAAGGTATGTCTGCTAAAATTGCCATGAAAGAGTGGAGAATTGGTAACTTATCATACGTATCTCAACTTGCGGGAGAAATTCCAAATACATTTAATATTAAATCAGATGGTACTACTATTGCTTTGGGGAACGAAGATGGATTTCAAGCATTTTTTCAACTTACTGATACACTTAGAGAAAATGTACATCAGACTATTACAAAATTAAAACAAATGGGATTAAATGTACACTTATTAAGCGGAGATGGTAAAATAGCAGTAGAACAATTAGCACAACAACTTAATATTACCAATATTCGTTTCCAGTCTTCGCCAGAAGATAAATTACATTACATGCAGCAATTACAACAAAAGGATCGCAAAGTATTAATGGT
>JAFWUA010000137.1 GCA_017518785.1 Neisseriaceae bacterium | reverse complement strand
GCCTCCAAAATGCGTTCTCCACAATGTTCTGGATTATCATCAAAATCAGGTAAGGATAAAATGTAATTACGCAAATCAGTAAAACGAATAGTTTTAGGGTCTACTTCTGGATATAAATCAGCTAATGATTCTGCGATTAATTGAATATCAGTCCATTTCATGATTAACAACCTTATTAAAAACGATTTGATGATATTCTACCACAAAATAAATATAAGATAAACACTGCCGGAAAGATTTGAAAACTACGATAAATTGTGATATTATTAAATTATACAATTATTTTTTGGCAGTGTTTTATATATTTATCAATTAATTAACTTTTAATATACAATCATGAAAATTGCTACTTGGAATGTCAATTCACTCAATGTTCGTTTAGAGCAAGTAATAGAATGGTTAAATAAACATCAACCAGATGTATTAGCCTTACAAGAATTAAAACAAGAACAAAATAAATTTCCAATAAATGAGTTTACTAAAATAAATTACAACGCAGCATGGTTAGGACAAAAAACCTATAACGGAGTGGCACTGATATGCAAAGATGAAATAAGCGATATCGTATATGGTATGACAAATTTTACAGACGAACAGAGTCGAGTTATCAGTGCAACATATCGTAACATAAGATTTATTTGTGTTTATTGCGTTAATGGTGAATCAATAGATAGTGAAAAATTTATCTATAAACAACAATGGTTTGATGCTCTAAATCAACATATTATTCACGAAAAAAATAGATATGATAATTGCGTAGTTTTAGGCGATTTTAATATTGCACCTGCGGATATTGATGTATATGATCCACAAAAATGGCAAGGTAAAATCTTGTGTTCAGATATTGAACGAGAGTGTTTTTGCCGTATGCTTGCGTTAGGATTTAGCGATAGTATACGAGAATTATCAAAAGAAAAACAATTATTTACCTGGTGGGATTATCGTATGAATAGCTTTCGGCGTAATTTAGGAATGAGAATTGACCACATTTTATTAACTCCACAATTAATGCAGTGTGCTAATGATTTTGGTGTTGATACCGAACAGCGAGCCCAAGAACGCCCCAGTGACCATGCCCCTGTTTGGATTGAATGTAATTGGTAAAGTCTTATTTAAAAACTTTCCGGCAGTCTGCCGGAAAGTTTTTAATCAACTGAATATTAATAATTAATATTCAATTGATTAATGATTATGGAGTCCATGAATGTGAACATGACCATGTGCAAGTTCATCAGTGGTGGCAGCACGAATATCAACTATTTTGGCTACAAAACGAATTTTCATTCCAGCAAAAGGGTGATTTCCATCGACTACGGCTTTGCCATTGGCAATTTCACTGATACGAAATAATCCAATATTTCCATGATTATCTTCACCTTCAAATATCATGCCAATTTCTGGTTTAACAGGGAAATTATCTAAATCTTCCAATCTGATTAAATCTGAATCAATTTCGCCAAAGGCATCTTCTACCGATAGATGAATATCTATTTCATCACCTAATTGCTTGCCATGCAGAGCTTCTTCAACCACTGGGAAAATACCGTCATAACCACCGTGTAAATAAATCATGGGTTCATTAACAGTTTCATCAAGCAATTTATTCTGATCATCATACATTTTGTATGATAATGATACTACTGAATTTTTTTCAATATTCATAGTTAGTTAATCCTTGTTTTTAATTGGATTTTAATAAATGTAATAAAAGCACGCTTAAATTCCATAAACGTGCTTTTATAACTAAATTTAAGCCGATATTTTTAGAGTGTATCCTATTGCAGTTAATGCTTTACTTATTGAATCTATTTGAGTTTTTTGATGAATATCGAGAATGCGATTTACTTCGGAGATATTGGTACGCATTTTACGTGCCAAGAGTGTTGGTGAAACTTTTTTAACTAACATCTTGTTATGTAACAGAATTTTAGAATAAACGCAATCTGAAATATATACTGCTTGTTCATTTTCTTGGCGAGGTGTTGGTTGAGGAATTTTCCAACCTTGCATAAAATAAATTTCGATTGCCGAAAACAGTGCTTCTTCTGCCATAGCCATTGCGATTTTCTCATCGCTACTGAATGTTACTGCTTCCGGAATATCGCGAAATGTAATTGTGATATTGCCATCATTATTATCAAAATTTGCGTAGTAATACATTGTTTTTCCTTGAATTTAAGCGAAATACATTTAATACAATCAATTATAGTTTACTTGAAAAACCATGATTGATTCATAAAACTATATGTATAGTTTGATTTTTTAGTAAGTTAAGAAAAAGTCAAGCTATACAAACGAGAGGTATTATATACTAATAATTTATCAATTGTCGATAACATATATCGTAAATTTTTCCGGCAGACTTATAAAAAATGTTTGAAACAAATAAATTACAAAATATTCTATATAACATATTGATTTATATATTGTTATATAATTTGTATGATAAAACAAAGATAATTATTTTGAAAACGTATTACAATAGCATCTTTGAATTTGGAAAGTTTTATCTATGGTTGAAGCCGATTATTCGCCGTTTCCAGAGAGTGAAAGCACAAATGTAATGTTGCCACCACATTCGGTTAGTGCAGAGCAATCTGTTTTGGGGGGTTTGCTATTAGACAATGAATCTTGGGAGAGAATAGCAGATTTATTAACGGTTAATGATTTTTATCGTAGAGAGCATCAACTTATCTATGCTGCTATTGTTGTGTTAATTGATGCACAACGTCCTGCTGATGTGATTACCGTGCAGGAGGAGCTTACGAGACGAGAAGAGTTGGATAATGTAGGTGGTTTGTCCTATCTTGTTTCTTTGGCACAAAATACTCCTTCTGCGGCTAATATTCGCCGTTATGCCGAAATTGTGAGAGAACGTTCGATTTTTCGTCAATTAGCAGAAGTTGGTACTGAAATATCACGTATGGCATATCAGCCACAAGGTTTGGAAGCAAAGGAAGTATTGGATAATGCAGAAAATAAAGTTTTCCAAATTGCCGAAAATTCTCAACGTTCCCAGCAAGGTTTTGCTGATATGCCAACCTTGCTTCGTGAAGTAGTATCTGATATTCAAAAACTTTATCAAAACAAAGATAAGGAAATCACAGGCTTACCAACTGGATTTATAGATTTAGATAAAAAAACCGCAGGTTTGCAAGCCGGAGATTTAATCATTGTAGCAGGGCGACCTTCAATGGGTAAAACTGCATTTGCTATGAATATTGCAGAAAGTGTTGGCATTCATAGCAAAGCACCGGTTGCGGTGTTTTCTATGGAAATGAGTAGTAAACAATTGGCAATGCGTATGTTTGGTTCAGTTGGCAAAATTGACCAAAGTATGTTGCGTACCGGCAGACTAAATGATCATCATTGGAAAAATTTAGGTATGGCTATGGAAGCTTTATCCGATGCACCTATCTATATTGACGACACACCAGCGTTAAGTGCTTTGGAATTGCGTGCTCGTGCTCGACGTTTAGCTCGTAGACATAATGGAAAATTAGGATTAATAATAATTGATTATTTACAATTAATGTCCGGTAGTGGAGGGCGTTCTGATACTAATCGCAATATGGAATTGGCAGCGATTACGCGATCGCTTAAATCTTTGGCAAAAGAGCTTAATGTACCGGTGATTGCATTATCACAATTATCGCGTGCAGTTGAAACTCGTCCTGATAAACGCCCTATGATGTCTGATTTACGTGAATCAGGTGCAATTGAGCAAGATGCTGATTTGATTATATTTATGTATCGCGATGCTTATTATAATAAAGAAAGTAAATATGAAAATTTAGCAGAAGCCATTATTGCTAAACATCGTAATGGACCTACTGGCAAAGTGTATTTAACCTTTTTATCATCATACGCTCGTTTTGAAAATTCTTCATATCAAATGGAAGAGTAAATTGTTTTCCGGCAGACTTTTCAAATATTACAGATTAATAGTCTGCCGGAAATAAACAATAAAATAAAACAATCATAAAATTTAAGTCTGCCGGAAACTTAAAATATTCTAATATCATCTTTTACACAGATTAGATAATCAGGCAAAATAACACTTTTCATATTTAAATACTAATTACAAACATGTTGCAATCTGATTCATTGACTACTTCTGCTGTACGTATGGTTGATGCTGCTCCGCAGACTCGTCAGGAAGAACAATTTGAATATGCTCTGCGTCCTAAAACTTTGGACGAATATATTGGGCAAGCCAAAGTGAGGGAGCAATTGTCGATTTTTATTCAAGCGACTAAACGGCGTGGTGATGCTTTGGATCACACCTTATTATTTGGACCTCCTGGTTTAGGTAAAACTACTTTGGCAAATATTATTGCTCATGAATTAGGCGTTAATTTACGTCAAACATCTGGACCAGTTCTGGAAAGAGCTGGCGATTTGGCAGCAATTTTGACTAATTTAGAAGCACATGATGTTTTGTTTATCGATGAGATTCATCGTTTAAGTCCAGTGGTGGAAGAGATTTTGTATCCAGCATTAGAGGATTTTCGTTTGGATATTATGATTGGCGAAGGTCCGGCTGCTCGTTCTGTCAAAATTGATTTGCCACCTTTTACTTTGGTCGGTGCAACTACACGTGCCGGCATGTTAACTAATCCTTTGCGAGACCGTTTTGGCATTATTGCCCGTTTGGAGTTTTATAATCATGATGATTTGACTCATATTGTTTCAAGGTCTGCCGGATTATTAAATATGAATTTACACCAAGAAGGTGCTTATGAAATTGCATGCCGTTCGCGAGGCACTCCACGTATTGCCAATCGACTGTTGCGACGTGTGCGTGATTTTGCCGAAGTTAAACATAACGGCGAAATTACCGCTCAAATCGCAGATAGTGCCTTGCAAATGTTAGATGTCGATAAGCAAGGATTGGATATGATGGATCAAAAATTATTACAAACTATCTTGCATAAATTTGCTGGAGGTCCTGTTGGTTTAGATAATATTGCCGCTGCCATTGGCGAAAGTACTGATACCATTGAAGATGTGATTGAACCGTATCTCATTCAACAAGGTTTTTTACAACGCACTCCACGTGGCAGAATGGTAACGGAGCGTTCTTATCAACATTTTGGCTTAACGCAGTAAGAAGATGAAAAATGGCTACCCTGAAAAAAAGACGCAAAAGACGCATTGCAAATCTCTTACACGCCAAAATGCACTATCTGCATGAAAACAATATATCTTTTGCCAACTTCCGCCGTTTGGGCTATTTAATGGCGTTTTTGGGCGGAGCGATTAACGCAGGCGGTTTTTTCGTTTTCGCCTTTGCTCATTACACTTCGCATGTATCAGGCGAAATGGCGAATATTGCCGACTCTTTATATTTAAAAAACTGGGAAGCCGCCTTAACTTCGTTTTTAATGGTATTAAGTTTTATCTTCGGTGCGGCACATTCCAGTTGGACAATTCTGTGGGCAAAACGCCATCGTTTCCGCAGTTCATTTGGCTTATCCATGTGGTTAGAAGCCTTGTATATGTTGCTATTTGGGCTATTAGCAACCTTAATGCACGAATTTGGTGATACTTATCTGCTGTGGTCGCCCGCCCTAATGACAATGTGCTTTATTATGGGCATGCACAACACGGTGATGACCATTTTATCGAATGGCGTGGTGCGTACCACGCATATGACAGGTTTTGCTACTGACATCGGCATTGAACTTTCCAAAGTGCTGTATTACAGCCGCAGCAACAACCCCAAACTGCCCGATGTGCAAGTGAATATCCCAAAAATCAAACTCTTTTCAGGCGTGATGGTCAGTTTTGTCATCGGCGGCTTTTGTGGTGCATGGGGCGTGAATGTCATCGGCTATCAATTTGTGTGGCCAGTGGCGTTTGTGCTGTTTCTAATCGGTTTTACATCAATCGGCTACGATGTCAAACTGCGGTTGCGTATTTGGCTTTATAAACGCAATAAAAAACGCAGAAGTAAGGCAGTGAAATAATTTCAGGCTGAAACCTTTGCAAAACCTATTTTAAGCATATAACAAAGGCAATCGTTATAGGGTGGGCTTTCCAGCCCACCATTCGCCCGACAGAGCGAAATATTCATAAAAAACAATGAGTAATCAACGCCTGTTGGCGTTTCGGTGGGCAGGAATGCCCACCCTATAACGGACGCTTTTTTGTTTCAGATTGAGTTTTGCAAAGGTTTCAGGCTGCCTGAAAACCCTTTCAGGCAGCCTGAAACTTCTTTATTTCAAAACAATCAAACAATTTTCTGTGCCAATTCGCCTG
>JAFWUA010000136.1 GCA_017518785.1 Neisseriaceae bacterium | reverse complement strand
GATGTGGATTATGGCGGCATTACGCTTTATCCAGGTAATTACGATGATTATATGTTAGCGTCAGCCCAAGCCAAAGAAAGAGCTATGCGAGATAACGCCAAAGCGAAAGAAAAATTACAAGAATTGCAAGAATTTGTTGCCCGTTTTTCGGCAAATAAATCCAAAGCACGGCAAGCAACTTCTCGCCAAAAACAAGCGGATAAAATTAAAGCAGAAATGGTGGAAATTAAACCGTCAAGCCGCCAAAATCCGTATATTCGATTTACCGCAGATGAAAAAGCCAAATTGCACCGCCAAGCGGTGGAAGTGGAAAATTTATCTAAATCATTTGATAAAAAATTGTTTGAAAAACTGTCGTTTATCTTGGACGCAGGTGAAAGACTTGCCATCATTGGTCCAAATGGTGCAGGTAAATCAACACTATTAAAATTACTTGCAGGGGCGTTTGATGAACGCTATTCAGGCAGCCTGAAAGCCGACAACGGCACCATCAAATGGGCAGAAAAAGCCCAAATCGGCTATTACCCCCAAGACCACGAAAACGATTTCGACTGCGAGATGACACTCACCGAATGGATGCGACAATGGGGCAGAGAAGGGGACGATGAACAAGTCATTCGTGGCACTTTGGGACGCTTGCTGTTTGGTGGCAGCGAAGTCGGCAAACAAGTGAAAGTGTTGTCAGGTGGCGAAAAAGGCAGAATGTTGTATGGCAAACTGATTTTGCAACGCCCCAATGTAATGATTATGGACGAACCCACCAACCATATGGATATGGAAAGCATTGAATCCTTAAATATGGCATTAGAAAAATACAACGGCACACTGATTTTCGTGTCGCACGACCGCCAATTTGTGTCGTCATTAGCCACACAAATCATCGAATTAGACGGCAAAGGCGGTTTTGATTACTATCAAGGCGGCTACGAAGAGTATTTAGCGAAAAAAGGCTTAATCTAAATAATCTTCTAATTATTGTAAAAAGTCTGCTGGAAAATTTTTCCGGCAGACTTTTTTTACCTTTTTACAATTTTGATTTATAGAAACTCCTGCAAAAACCCTACTATTTATAAAACAAAACGCCGTAAGGTGGGTCGAAAGACCCATCAACTCGACTGATAGGTGTAGATAAAAATAATTAAAATTCAAATACTTGCAATTCTTAACATTTTGGTAGGTCTTTCGCCCCACCCTACGGCAGGTTGAATTTTTTACTCATAATTAGGTTTTGCAGAGGGCTTTTATAGCAAAAAAATCAAGATGCTTTTTGCCTGCGACAGTATAAATAACACAGTAAGCAAAACCAGTAGCTGATGTATTTTGCTACTAATCGACTATAAGCTTTAAGCAATATTTTGGGCATAAGCCACACTGCATCACCTTATAAATAACGTAAAACATTTCTCTTAAAGTCTGCCGGAAAATAATTTATACTTTCCGGCAGACTTTTATTTAATTAATTGGATAACTCAAATGGAAGAAAAACAAAAACCAAATCAGTCAGAAAAAAACTTAAAAAACTTAAAAGAGTGGCATGAATTTGCTACTCAAAATCATTTGTCTGGGGAATGGGCTGTTGCTGCAAAATTAGGTAAAACAGGTTTTAGCGAAGAAGAAATTCACTGGGTATCAGAAATGTTTGGAAGATAAAAATTATTTTTTGTAAAATAATTATAAAATTCCAAGCTGTACAAACATAATTTTTTTAGTTTCACGAAAATTTCTTTTTGTAAAACTGTTTGATTTTTATATATAAATCATCAATTACTGCCTGTGAATTTTGGCTGTAATCATACATAGGAATTTGAAAACTACGTAACCATGTGATTTGGCGTTTCGCAAGTTGGCGAGTGGCAACGATTCCTTGTTGAATAAAGGTTTTCAAGTCTATTTCGCCGGATAAGTGTTGCCACGCTTGACGATAACCAACACATCGCATAGATGGATAATCAAGAGTTAAATCTGGATAAGTTTGTTTAAGATGTCGCACTTCATCTAAAAATCCTTTTTTTATCATTTCATAAAAACGTTGTTCAATTGTTAAATGAAGTTGCTTGCGATTATTGGGCATCAGCCCAAAAGCTTGTACATTTAATCTTGGCATCTGCTGTTGTGATAATAATTCGCTCATTGGAATACCGGTAATGCGAAATACCTCTAATGCTCGCTCAATCCGTTGGCTATCATGACAATCAAGTTTATTGGCTGTGGCAGGATCGATTTTTTGCAATTCTCGATATAGATGATTTAAGCCGTAGCATCTTTTTTCTTCTTGCAACAGACTACGCACTTGTTCATCGGCAGAGGGCAGATTATTTAAGCCTTGTGTTAAAGAACGAAAATACATCATAGTGCCACCAACAATTAGAGGAATATGTCCTCGACTCTGAATTTCATCACATAATTTTGTGCAATCTTCAACAAAATCTGCTGCACTATATGTTTGCAATGGAGTTTTAATATCGATTAAATGATGTGGGCAAATGGATTGTTCAATCTTATCTGGCTTGGCTGTACCAATATCCATACCTTGATAAATCAAGGCAGAATCCATGCTGATAATTTCAATCGGCAGACGTTTTGCCAATGCCAACGCTAATGCAGTCTTACCAGTAGCAGTCGCACCTATAATCGCAAAAATAGATTTCATAGTCTTATTAATTTATATATTTAATTGTGATGTTAGTAATATCATAAAGTCTGCCGGAAAGATAATCTAATATATCTTCCGGCAGACTATCTTAAAAGATTATCTTTTAACCAAATTATCACCATCTTTTTGATGTAGTAATCTAAATACTTGTGATGACAAAATGGTTATTGTTCCCAAAATAATAAAAGTCAGCCGAAAAGCATTATGAATATTGCCATGAATCAACCAATCTTGCTGACCTATCCAACGCAACAACGATGCACCAGCTGCTAAACCGAAACTAATCGATAACTGCTGATTAACCGAGATTAGGCTATTGCCACTGCTATTTTGTTCATCTTGTAAATCTGCCAAAGCAATGGTATTCATTGCTGAAAATTGTATGGAATTTAACACCCCCAATAGCAATAGTATTGGAATAAATAAAATAGGGTGAATTTCTTGCAAAGGCAAGGCAAAAGACATCATAACCAAACCAATCAGTACAGTATTAGTCAATAAAACGCGGCGATAACCAAAACGGCGGATAGTAGTTGTAATCACAGATTTTGCGAACATAGATGTAATCGCCATCGGTGCTAACATCCAACCTGAAACTTCCGGAGAATACAAAAACGCAACTTGAAATAGCAATGGCAATAACAATGGAATAGAACTAATCCCAATGCGACTGAATAAGTTGCCAAACAAACCAACTCTAAAAGTACGCACTTTTAATAATTCCAATGAAAATAAAGCATTTTTTTGTTTTTGAGCATGTTTCACATAAGCATATAAAGATAAAATTCCTAAACACGATAATAAAACAAACAAACGCAAACCACCGCCCTGCCCCACTAAATCCAATCCCAAAGTCAAGGTAAAAGCCGCAAATGCAAATAAAAAATAACCAGATATATCAATTTTTTCCTTATCGCCAGTGAAATTAGGAAAACTACGTACTCCGAACCATAATCCCCAAAATACAATCGGCAAATTAATCAAAAAAATCCAATGCCAACTTGCTAAAACAGTTAAATATCCCCCCAAGAGCGGACCTAATACCGGACCTAATAATGCTGGCATCATGGAGGTGGTGATAATATTTAGCCATTGTTCTTTATCGAATGCACGCATTAAGGTTAATCGTGCTACAGGTGTCATCATCGCACCACCTACTCCTTGAACAACACGAAACAAGACTAATGCAGACAAACTATTCGCAGTTGCACATAAAAAAGAACCAATGCCAAATAATGAAACTGCACATAAAAAAACTTTTTGCGTACCAAAGCGATCGGCTAATGCCCCACTCAAAGGCATTACCAATGCCAAAGTCAATGCGTAACTAATCACTGCCATTTGCATATTCAGTGGCGATACACCTAAATCAGCTGCAATAGAAGGAAGTGCAGTATTAAGAATGGTCGCATCTAACATCTGCATAAAAACAGCAGTTGCAAGAATCCAAGGAATATGCCGTTTTTGCGATAGCGTTGCTACAACTGTATTCATTGATGATAAATATGAAAATTTAAATAGTCTGCCGGAAAGATTTATTCTAACTCTTAAATCAGGAGTATGCCTAAAAAAACCATTGTCATACGCTAAAAACATACAATTTTTATAAAAACACTAATCATAAACATAAATTATTTATATATTTTATTTTTTTTATCATAACAAATAAATCCAAGCAAATATTAATATAACATATTGTAATTAAATAAATTTAATTAAAAAAATTATCGAAAAAACATTTAAAATTTTCTCTTTCATACCGATAAAATGGATTTATTATCAATAACAATCTAATAAATTTTGACTTAAATCAGAAAAATCACCTCAACAGATGAATGACAATACGTGCTAATCACGGTTAAACAAACTTTTTCCGTGTTCACTCAAACGAAAGGAACCTTATCATGAGTAAATCAATTAAAACTATCGTGTGTGCTGTTTTTGGTGCAACTATTGCAATGAGTTCTGCTGCATTTGCAGATAGCAAAGCAGATCAAGAATTGTTGCAATCAGCACAAGCTATTTTCAAACCTTTGCCAACATTTGACGAAATGCAAAAGGTGAAAAAAGTAACAGACGCACAAATCAAATTGGGTCAAACATTGTTCTATGATCCACGTCTTTCTGCCGACCAAGTTCAATCTTGTAACACCTGCCACAATTTAGCATCTTATGGTGTAGATAATCAATCTTTCTCCAAAGGTGTAACTGGCGGTTTCGGTGGTCGTAACGCTCCTTCTGTTTTGAACTCTTCTTTGTTCATCGCTCAATTCTGGGACGGTCGTGCCAAAGATG
>JAFWUA010000135.1 GCA_017518785.1 Neisseriaceae bacterium | reverse complement strand
GTGCGTGCTCCAATTGCCCCCCAACTGATTAAATCGGCATAGTATTGCGGAGTAATCATATCTAAAAATTCGGTGGAAGCTGGCATGCCCATATTGTTTATTTCCAACAATAAGCGTCTGGCTAAACGTAAACCTGCGTTTATATCGTAAGAACCGTCCAAATGTGGATCATTAATCAAACCTTTCCAACCCACAGTAGTGCGAGGTTTTTCAAAATAAACTCGCATCACAATTGCCAATTCATCGGCATAGCGTTGGCGTAAAGGTTGTAAGCGTGAAGCGTATTCGATGGCAGCTTCTGCGTCATGAATGGAGCAAGGTCCTACGATTACTACTAAACGATTGTCTTTTCCGTGAATAATATCGGAAATTTCATTTCTTGCCTCATGCACAATTTCTGACGATTTTTCGCTTACTGGTAATTCGTATAAATGTGCGATTGGGGGTAATAATTCCTTAATTTCTTTGATGCGTGTGTCATCGGTGTTGTGAAGTATTGCATTCATAATACATTAATATCCAATTAAAAAAGTTTTTAAAAAATTAAAGACGGCAAGACTAATGCTTTTATTCTTAAATTGCAAGAGTGATATATATAATTTTTAGTATAAAAATAAGAATATATATTATTTTAAGCATTTTATGCCGAATAGTGACTGTATTAGCTGATTGTTTGGCATGAAATGCTAAAAAATATTTTCCGGCAGACTATTTGTGTGTAGATGAATTAAACTATACATTAAATGTCGATTAAAAAACCACTTGATAAACATAATATGGATACTTCACATACTCCAATTATTAATTTTGTCCCCCAAGTGCTGAATGTTTTGCATTCTTGGGGAATTTTTACCCCAGAAGACCTAGCTAAAATTGGTGCTGTATCGACTTTTTTACAATTAAAAGCTCATGGATTAACGCTTACACGTTCGGTTTTGTGGCGATTAGATGCTTTTAGTCGTGGGCTTTCTTTACAAGAAATAGATGAAGTACGTAAACAACAGTTAAATAATGAATTAAAAAATCACCCACCAGTTAAAATATTTCCCACTATGGAAAAAATGAATTATTTTATGCAAACTGCTTTGTCTATTGCGAAAAATGCACTTGATATTGGAGAAATTCCAGTGGGTGCAATAGTGGTACGAAACAATGAAATAATTGCATGTTCACATAATAGTTGTCTTATAGAAAGTTCTGTTAGCTCACATGCTGAAATTAATGCTATAAACTTGGCAGCAAAAAAATTGGGGCGTTATCATTTATCAGATTGTGATTTGTATGTTACTTTGGAACCATGTGCAATGTGTGCAGGTGCGATTATCAATGCGAGGATTAATCGTTTAATTTTTGGTTTGCCTGAACTTAAAAGTGGTATGGCAGGAAGTGTTGGCAATCTATTTGCTAATCGAAAATTAAATTCGCATACAGCAGTGCTTGGCAATATTTGTGCCAAAGAATCTCATTTATTACTATCAATTTTTTTTGATAGAAAAAGAAAGAGATAATAAAATAAACATTGGACATAAAGCCATTTATTGTAGGTGATTAAAATGAATTGTTATAAAAAATCTATTTTTGTTTTGCTGTTACCAATATTGTTTGCTTGTTCGAAAGATGATGGTGCAAGTACTGCTAAACAAAAAAACAGTACCGAACAAAACGTATCTTATGTGGAATCTGTCAATTCTCAACCTACGAGTAATCGCAATTATTATATATTTGCATCTGAATCCATCATGCCATTGGCTGCACACAACGCAAATGGCAATGCAATGGAAGGTTTTGAGTTTGAATTGCTCAAAGCTATCGCTACCCAAGAAGGATTCACCATCAAAGGTGTCATTCGTCCCAAAAAAATGTTATTGGATATGTTAGAAAATGGGGAAAGCGATATTATCGGTGGCGGAATTGTGGTAAATAATAAAAATTCACAAAATATGGATTTTACCCAACCGTATGCATACTTTAATCAAGCATTATTGGTGCGTGAAGAAAATAGCACAATCTTGGCTTTGAATAATCTATCAGATAAATCTGTGGCAGTTACAAAAGATACTGCTTCCGCATCGTTTTTATCAAGTAATAAATCAATTGCCGCACAAACTTTTGATACGCCATTTCAAGTAGCACGTGCGGTGTCTTTGGGCAGAGTTGAAGCTGCAGTTATGGACGCACCGTTGGCATCATACTATTCCAAACAAGATAACATGCGATTGCGAGTTATCTATTTAGATACACAACGCAATACTTTTGCTTTTGGGATTAAGAAAAATCGTGAAGATTTACAGCAAAAATTAAACAGTGGTTTGCAAAAGGTAATTCGCGATGGTACTTATCGCGATTTATATGTGAAATGGTTTAGAACAGAACCGGTTTGGTAATCTTAAAAATTAAAAGAGCGATTGATAGAAAAATCGCTCTTTTTTTGGAAATTGAAAAAGTTTATCCGTAATAACCCTCGATTTAAGACTTCAACCAAGAGGCTTGGAATAAGCCATACTACGCCATGAGTGAAGTGAAACCATTGTTTAAAAAATACTCAAAGCAGTTAATGCCTTATTTCTTTGCCCATTTTGTGGGGAAATAAAGTCGTATGGTAATTCTAAAATATAAGAGCGTCTATCTTTTTCAGCAGATAAAACACGAAAACATAAGTATGAAGCTAATTCATCATGAGAAGACACATCAGGATAGTCTTTATAAGAAATAATATTGGAAGAGACACTATGTTCTTCTTCCATTTGCTTACTCAATAATTTATTGCTTTTAGCGTATTGTTTCCAAGCAACTTGTTTTAATGGCTCTCCTATTTGGTATGCCGATAAAAATGCAACATCATCACGTCCGCTTTGAGTGATTTTGCCATCCTCATCACTACCTTTTTCATGATTAGATAAAAAGAATTTTCGTTCGACAGGATTAGGAAATACGGTTACTTTCCAGTCTGTTTGCAAAAATGTATATACCGACAACAATGAAAATGGTGCATGTGTGTAAATTTGCAAAACTGGAACTTTAACAATTCCACGACGAATGGTTGGAAAACTTAAACGCACACTGTTATTTTTATCATCATTGGTATGTAAAAACTGCATGGGCATTAGATTCTCATCATCTGGATTAATGAAGCGTAAATATAAACGCCTTTGTCGCAGATTACTTCCCTTAACCGTGATAGTTAAAGTAGCATTTTCTCCGGCAAAACATTCTGCTGTTTGAGTGCGTAGTAATGTTGTTCCATATAGTTGTAATATAGCTTGCAGCATTGCCCAAATGGAAAAACTCAAAATCCAAAACGACAAACCATAGGCTAAATTAACCGAATAATTCAAAGCCAAAATCCACGCCGCAGCACTAACCGCAAGCATACCCAAACCTAAACCAGTTGGACGAATAATAATATGTCGCCAGCCGATTGCTTCTCCTTCGGCGATTTCTTTGATAGGTAATGATGAGGAAAAATTAAACATCTAATAATCTAAATTTATTTTGAATAAACCAATTATAGTCTGCCGGAAGTCTGCCGGAAAGATTATTGTGGTGTTTAGAATTGTAATTGAAAATATTTTTCAATAACCATACAATTTGTGGGTATTTTCATCAATTTTTGCCATTAAATAGGAGATTATAAATATGTCTGGTGCAATTATTCCTTTAATATTTCTTGCAGTGATTGTGGTTATTGGTTTTCAAACCTTTAAAGTTGTGCCACAACAAGAAGCATATATTGTTGAGCGTTGGGGACGCTACTACAAAACTTTGAACCCTGGCTTGCGTTGGTTAGTACCGATTATGGATAAGGTGGCGTATCGTCATACTTTGAAAGAAATTCCTTTAGATGTGCCAAGCCAAGTGTGTATCACTCGTGATAATACGCAATTAACAGTTGATGGCATTATTTATTTTCAAGTAACCGATCCTAAATTAGCATCCTACGGTTCAAGCAATTATGTTTTGGCAATTACTCAATTGGCTCAAACCACTTTGCGTTCGGTGATTGGTCGCATGGAATTAGATAAAACTTTTGAAGAGCGGGACGATATTAATCGTGCGGTGGTATCGGCTTTGGATGAAGCCGCCGTATCTTGGGGGGTAAAAGTTTTACGTTATGAAATTAAGGATTTAGTGCCACCACAAGCGATTTTACATGCGATGCAAGCTCAAATTACCGCAGAACGCGAAAAACGTGCTGTGATTGCTAAATCCGAAGGTGTGAAACAAGAGCAAATCAACTTGGCAAGCGGTGAGCGAGAAGCCGCCATTCAAAAATCACAAGGTGAAGCACAAGCTTTGGTTAATCAATCATCTGGTGAAAAAACTGCTCAAATTAATCGTGCCGAAGGTGAGGCAGAAGCATTGCGTTTAGTGGCAAAAGCTACGTCAGATGCTATTCGTATGGTAGCAGATGCTGTGAAACAACCCGGTGGTATTGAAGCGGTTAATTTGAAAGTAGCAGAACAATATGTAGAAGCATTTGCCAAACTTGCGAAAGAGGGCAATACTATGATTATGCCTGCGAATATTGCTGATATTGGTGGTTTAGTTGCAGCTGGTTTGCAGATTGTAAAAAATCAAAATAGATAAAGCTTATTATTAGATAAAATAATCCGGCAGGCTAAAAACGGTCTGCCGGAAAGTTTTTTGATGTTTATAGGAGTTTGTGTGTGTGTTAATAATTATAGAAGAATGTTATTGGCGGAAGCGGTGAGATTCGAACTCACGGTGGGCTACTAACCCACGACGGTTTTCAAGACCGCTGCATTAAACCGCTCTGCCACGCTTCCTCCAAAGCGTGTTATTGTATACCAAAATTTTTATGTTTGACAAGAAATTTGTGAATTATGTTTGCTTACAATGAAGAAAAATTACGAGAATTAAGTGAAAAATCCTTATCACTATCTTTACAAAAAGGTGCAACTGCCGCAGAAGTTGATGTGTATGAATCAGTTGGTCAAGAACTTGGCGTGCGTTTATTAGAGGTTGAAAAAATAGAATATCAACAAGATACTTGTTTGAATGTAACTGTATTTGTTGGACAACGCAAAGGTTTTGCTGCAACAGCAGATTTTTCTGCTGAATCAATTGAACGTACGGTAGAAGCGGCTTTGGATATTGCACGTTACACTGCCGAAGATTCTTGTGCAGGTTTAGCTGATAAGGAATTAATGGCAAAGGAAATTCATGATTTAGACTTATATCATGAATCATCATTTTCATTAGAAGATGCACGCATTATGGCCATGCGTTGCGAGGATGCCGCACTTTCTTTTGATAAACGTATTAGTAATAGCGATGGTGCAAGTGTTTCATATGATTATAGTCAGGCAGTTTATGCAAACACGCATGGATTTGTAGCATACGACAGACGTACGCGTTATAACACTTCTTGCATTCTATTGGCACAAGATGATGCAGGTATGCAGCGTGATTATTGGTCAGATACTACACGTGCTGTAAGTGATTTGCTTTCGCCAGAGGAAATTGGCAAGATTGCAGCAGAACGTACAATTTCGCGTTTATCGCCACGACGTTTGCCAACAGGAAAATATCCAGTTTTATTTGATCGTTTGGTTTCCGGCAGTTTAATTGGACATTTAACTCATGGATTAAGTGGTGGTGTTTTATACCGCAAGAGTAGTTTTTTATGTGATTCTTTGGGTAAGAATATTTTTCCAGATTTTGTGTGTTTGCGAGAAGAACCGCATTTGAAACGCACTTTTGCTACAACTTATTACGATGATGAAGGTGTGGCAACTTATCCTCATGATATTGTGCGTAATGGTGAGATTGCAAGTTATTTTTTAAGCAGTTATTCGGCACGAAAATTAGGTATGAAAACAACTGCTAACGCAGGAGGTATTCACCATTTAACCTTAAATCCAACAGTGGCAACACAGCAGGAATTGTTGCAAAAAATGGGTACAGGTTTATTAGTTACAGAATTAATGGGGCAGGGGGTTAATATTTTGACCGGTGATTATTCACGCGGTGCATCTGGTTTTTGGGTGGAAAACGGTGAAATAGCATATCCAGTGGAAGAGGTAACCATTGCTTTAACCCTACCTCAAATATTTGCTACGGTTGTGGGAATTGCTGATGATGCAATTTTGCATTCATCACATCGTGTAGGTTCTATCTTGATAGAACAAATGACTGTTGCAGGTAAATAATTTGTTTTTAACAAACATTCCGGCAGACTATTAAGAATATAAAGATAGTCTGCCGGAAAGTGTTTTTAAGCATCTTTTTTTGCTAATTCTTTTATAGCTAAATTAGCAAGGTAATCAGCACGTTCATTATCCTGATTTCCATCGTGTCCTCGTACCCAATGCCAATTGATTTGATGAATTTGTGCGAGTTTGTCCAACTGTTGCCACAATTCAAGATTGGCAACAGGTTTGTTGGTAGATGTTTTCCAATTTCTTTTTTTCCAATTATGAATCCATTCACTCATGCCACGTTGGACATATTGTGAATCGGTATAAATATTTACATGACAAGGGCACTTTAAAACAGACAATCCTTGAATAACCGCTGTTAATTCCATGCGATTATTGGTGGTTAGTTCCTCTGCACCGTATAACTCTTTTTCGTGTTGATCATAATGCAAAATCACGCCCCAGCCACCACGACCAGGATTACCCTTGCATGCTCCATCGGTATAGATTGATACAATTTTATTTTCCATAGTACTCGTGATTATCTCAATTTATTGATCGATTGGACAAGGTGCTTAAAATGACTTTGCAATAATCTTTTATTTGATATGCTTTTGTTTGTAATTAAAAGATTTTTTATGCTAAAAATATATTTTATTATTAAAAATAATGTTAAAAAAATAAATATATGTGATATATTTTTTAAAAAATATGTTTATTTTGAATATAAAATTAATAAGATATGTGCTAAATCCATATATCAATAGTATCAGTCAAGTGTCAGGAATATGGGTAAATCGCCTATAAT